>CAZSKV010000697.1:0-1795 GCA_964607495.1 uncultured candidatus Brocadiaceae bacterium | reverse complement strand
CGCTGCTGCTGCTCGCGCTCCAGCCGGTTGCGCTCGTCGCGCGCGCGCCAGTCCTGCTGCAGCTTCTCGATGTCGGTCGGCAGGCCGAAGCGCGCGCGCACGCCTTCGGGAATCCAGCGCAAGGGCAGCAGCGGTCGCGTCGCCTGCAGGGCCTTGCGGCTGAACTCCAGCGAGCGCGAGCGCTCCGCCGCGCTGACGACGCTGCCCTGGTCCGGGAAGAGCGCGAACACGAGGATCAGCAGGCAGAGCACGCTCGCGGCGCCGGTGCCGAGACCGAGCATGGCGCCACCGAGGCGGTCGTAGAACGAGAGCCCGGTCTTCTTGACCAGCTTCTCGACCAGGATCGTCAGCAGGCTCAGCACGATCAGCACCACCAGGAAGATCGCGAAGTAGGCTGCGTAGAACGGCATGCCGGCTGCGACGGCATCATTGCCGAACACGCCGACCAGTTTGGGTTCGAGGACCGGCGCGTAGGTGCCGGAGAGATGGATGCCGAGCAGGATCGTGACGATCCGCGAGAGCTGCCAGACGAAGCCACGGAACAGGCCGAGGACGCAGAACACGAGCAGGACCGCGAGCGCCGTGATGTCGACCCAGCCGAGGGCCTCCGCCGGGGTCTCCTGCAGCAGGACGAGCGGGACATGGACCATGGCTGCCATCACTATGCCGTGAACCCCGCTCCTCTCGCTATGCTGCTCGCCCCCGATGTCCCAGAGCGATCCCCGCGAACTGCACACGCGCCTGCTCGCACTGCTGCAGGAGGCCGAGCTGGAACCGCGCCTGCGCGGCGAGATGGCCCGCGCGCGGCGGGAATTCTTCGGTGCGGACGCCGTTTCCCGCCACCATCCGGCCGGCCAGGCCGCGGCCGCGACCCGATTCGCGGAGTGGTATCTGCTCGAGCGCGTGAGCGACCAGCTGGGGGGGGTGCCCCATGCGGTCCTCTCCGGCAGCGAGGAACTCGCCGAATCGCTGGTCGGGATCTTCTGGATCGACGCAGTGGCGGGGGACGAGGCCCGCGCGCGGGACCTGCAGGACGGCCAGGGGCTGGATCTGATCGGCCTCGAGCCGGGCAGCCTCGAACCCGGCACCCTGCTGCTCGGGCGGCTGTTTCCGGCGCGCGCCGGTGGCTTCGTCCCGTCGATCGCAGCCATCGCGATCCGGGATGCCGGTCCGCTCGCGCAGGCGATCGAGCGCGATCTCGCAGCCCTCGACCTGGGCCGCCGGATGACCCAGGCCGAGATGGAGCACCTGCTGCTCAGCCGTGGCCTGACCCCCGGTGACCCCCCCGAGGTGATCGTCTCGATCGAACGGATCGAAGCCGAACTCGAGACCTGCCTCGCCGTGGCCGGCATGCCGGCACAGTCGGTCACGCAGATCAGCGCCGCGCTGCGCGAAGCGCCGACGCCGGGGCTGGTGATCGGGCCCCTGCTGGACCAGCTCGCGTTCGACACCGGGGCCGACCTCGACACGCTGCGCCGGCTGCTGATGGAGCTGTGGAACGCGCACCACCAGCCGGGCCGCGCGCCCCTGCCCCCGGCGCCCCGGGCGCCGGCAACCGACCTGGGGCCAGGGTTGGGCAGCGAACTCGCCGCGCGGATCGAGCGAGGGCTCGAGGCCCACGAAGATCCGGGCGCGCTCTTCGCCGACGTCGAGCGGATGCTGGGCGAGAGCGGGATCGAGACGGAGGCAGACGAAGAGCCCGGAGTGACCTTCGGCAGCGGCGACCTCGAGCCGCTGGTCACGGAGTACCTGTGGGAGGCGGGGCTCGCCGGGACTCCGGAGGCCCAGGTGCTGC
>CAZSKV010000696.1:0-2420 GCA_964607495.1 uncultured candidatus Brocadiaceae bacterium | reverse complement strand
TGTGCGGGCAGACTCTAGGACCCACGCGACCGGCCGCCAACCGAGCTGCGTCAGGTCACTGCTTCTTGCTGCGCTTCTCGTCCGTGACCTGGCGCATCCGGGCGCGCTCGGCGGGGCCGACCTTGCCGTCGTCGTTGCGGTCGGCCTTGTCCTTCATGCGCTCGGCGGCTTCGGGGTGGTTCTTGACCCACGCCTCGCGCCGCTGCTGTTCGCGCGCGTGCATGGCCTTGCGCGCGGCCTTCCATTCGTCCTCGCTGACCTTGCCGTCGCCGTCGGCGTCGGCCTTGGCCTTCATCTCGGCGGCGACCCGCGGGTGCTCCTTCGCGAAGTGCTCCCAGCGCATCTTCATCATGTGCTCGTGCGCCATCATGCGCTCGCGCTCGTCGATCTCGCCGTCGTGGTTCTTGTCGACCTTGGCGCGGATCTGGTCCTTGGCGGGCCGCGAGGCGGGTTTCGCCTCCTGGGCCGCGAGCAAGGTGGCGAAGGCGAGGCAGAGCGTGGACGCGACGAGGTGCTTGAGCATCGAGAGGTCTCCCGGTTGACCCGCCGGAGATCGGGCCGGGCGGCCGAACCCTTGAGAGTCTTTGCCCCGGAACGAGACGCGCGCTTCCATGGCGGCCCTGCGATGAAGCTCCTCGTCCTGCTGGTGGTCGGCCTGCGGATGCGCGACCTCGCCCAGGCACCGAACCTGCGCGCGCTCGCGGCGCAGGGCTTCATGGCGCCGTTGCAGACCGTGTTCCCCGCGGTCACCTGCACCGTGCAGGCGACCTTCCTGACCGGGAAGTTGCCGCGCGAGCACGGAGTCGCGGCCAACGGTTGGTACTTCCGTGACGAAGCGCAGGTCTGGCTGTGGCGGCAGAGCAACGCGCTCGTGCAGGGCGAGAAGGTCTACGAGACCGCGAAGCGGCGCGACCCGCGGTGCACGATCGCGAAGATGTTCTGGTGGTGGAACATGTACGCGCGCGTCGATTGGAGCGTCACACCGCGGCCAGAGTACCACGCGAACGGACTCAAGCGGCCCGGTCTCTACTCGAACCCGCCGGAGCTGCAACGAGAGCTGCAGCAGCGGCATGGCCCCTTCCCGCTCTTCCATTTCTGGGGTCCTGCCGCGGACCTGCGCGCGACGCAGTGGATCGTCGACGCCTCGATCGATGTCGCGCTGCGCCACGATCCGAGCTGCGAGTTCGTCTACCTGCCGCACCTGGACTACGACCAGCAGCGGTTCGGCCCCGACGATCCACGGGCAGTGCAGGCCGTGCGCGACGTCGACGAGCAGGCCCGCAGGTTGATCGAAGCGGCGCGCGCGCGCGGCGCCGAGGTGCTCGTGATGTCGGAATACGGGATCGAGCGCGCGACCACGCCGGTGTTCGTGAATCGGATCCTGCACGACCAGGGGTTCCTGCGCGTACAGGAGACGAGTCACGGCCAACTGCTCGATGCCGGCGCGTCGCGCGCGTTCGCGGTGGCCGACCACCAGTGCGCGCACGTGTACGTCGCCGATCCGCAGGATCTCGGCCGCGTGCGCCAGCTGCTCGCCGCGGTGCCCGGCGTGGCGCAGGTGCTCGACCGCGCCGGACAGACGGCCCTCGGCATCGACCACGCGCGCAGCGGTGAGCTGGTGCTCGTGGCGGAGCAGGGGGCGTGGTTCGCGTATCACTACTGGCTCGACGAGGCGCGCCGGCCGGACTTCGCGCCCACGGTCGACATCCACCGCAAGCCGGGCTACGACCCGACCGAGCTCTTCCTCGACCCGAAGCTGCGCTTCCCGAAGCTGCGGATCGCCTACCGGCTCGCGCAGAAGCTGCTCGGCTTCCGCTACCTGATGGTCGTGATCGGCACCGACCCTTCGCTCGTGCGTGGCACGCATGGGCGGATCTTCGAGGATCCGCTGGACGGTCCGGTGTTCCTGTCGTCATCCAGGCGCGGCGCCGCGGACACAGTCGCCGCCACGAGCGTGCGCGACCGGATCCTCGATCAGTTGCTCCACACCTGAACCAGTTCCGGCACGCGGAACGCGTAGTAGGTTGCGAGCGCGGCGAGCGCGGAGAGCTTCACGAGGGTGGTGCGGGCGAGGCCGAGGCGCTCGAGCCCGATCCCGAGCAATGCCGTGCCGGCGGCCACGCCCCAGTTGACCGCGAACACGGTCGCGAGCGATGTCTGGCCGCGGGCCAGGAACCAGCCGAGCACGAACCCAGGGAACGAGTAGGCGAAGAGGCGCAGCGGGTGCGCCTGCGTGAGTCGCGCGAGGCCGTCCTCTGGGTGCAGCCTGCGGCAGGAGGTGTTGCAGGCGGCACAGTCGCGGCAGGTCTCGGGCCGCGCGCGTTCGCGCGTGAAGATGCCGTAGAGGCTCTCGACCGGCTGCACCGGGCAGAGACCGTTGCACCAGCCGGAGAGCCCGATGAACCAGAAGCCTGCAGCCG
>CAZSKV010000695.1:0-2364 GCA_964607495.1 uncultured candidatus Brocadiaceae bacterium | reverse complement strand
CTGGTCGGCGTGCTGCTCGTGGTGCCCGCGTAGAGGTCCTTGACCTGCACCGTGCCGGCCGGCGTGCCGTCGGTCTTCCAGAGCTCGCTGCCGGTCGTCGCATCCGTGGCCCGGAAGTAGGCCGCGCCCCCCATCTCCACGAACCCTACCGGCGAGCCCCCGCCGGTGCCGGCCACGAAGTCCTTCAGCTGGATCGTTCCGGCCTGCGTGCCATCGCTCACCCAGAGCTCGGGCCCGGTCGTGCCGTCGTTGGCTTGGAACACGACCTTCGTGCCGAGCGCAGTCAGGTTGACCGGCGTCGAGCTCGCATTGGCCGAAGGGTTGATGTTCGCGACCAGAGTCGTGCCGGCCGCGGTCCCGTCCGTGCGCCAGAGCTCGGTGCCGTTGATCCCGTCGGCCGCGGCGAAGTAGACGTGCACGCCTGCCAGGGTCAGCGCGGTCGGGTTCGCCGAGCTGCCGAACGGGAACACATCCTTGAGCAGCACGGTCCCCGCACTGGTGCCGTCGCTGATCCATGGCTCCTGGCCGCTGGTCGCGTCGTTCGCGGAGAACACGACCTTGCCGCCGAGGCCGACGTATCCGGAGGGATTCGAGGAGGTCGTCCCCGGCGCGAGATCGCGCAGGCGCACGGTGCCGGCCACCGTGCCATCGCTGGTGTAGGTCTCGAGGCCGGTCACCGGCTCGGTGGCCGCGAACCACAGCTTGCCGCCGATTCCCGCGAGATTGGTCGGGGTACTGTTGGCGAGCCCGGGGTTGAGGTCCCGCACGAGCGCGGTCCCGGCCGGCGTGCCATCGCTCTTCCAGAGTTCGCGCCCATTCACCGGATCGGCGGCGACGAAGAAGAGCGTGCTGCCCACGCGCGTCAGGTTCGATGGCTGCGAACTGGTCGACCCGGGGAACACGTCCTTGACCAGCGTCGTGCCGGCAGCGGTGCCGTCACTGCGCCAGAGCTCGATGCCGCTCTGCGCATCGGAAGCCGCGAAGTAGGCGATGCCGCCGATCACGACCGAGCCGGTGGGATTCGAGCTGACGTTCGCCAGCGTCGTGTTGATGTCGCGGACCAGGGTCTGGGCAGGAATGGCCATGGCGACGAACGCCAGCGCGGCCGTGGGAGCGCAACGAAGGTTCATGGGTCTCCTCGAGAAACGGGCGGTGTGGCCGCCAGAATGCACTCCGCGGGCTTCCTGGCAAGCCCCTGACGCGCTCGTCACGGGCAGGCAGGCCGCGCGCGCACCGAGGAACCAGTCGGATACGCTGCGAGCGATGCGATCCATGCTCCTCGCGTTCTGCCTGCTGAGTGCCTGCGCGCAGGCCCCGGCACCACCCCAGGCCCCGGGGCAGGCGCTGGCCTGGCGCCGCCTGCGCTGGCAGGACGAGACCGGCCGCATCGCGCCCGGCGCGCTCGCCGGGGCGCTGGCCGCGCGCGATCGCATCGTCAGGGCGCAGCCACTCCACGGGGGCATCGCCCCCGCATCCTGGTCCGAGCGCGGCCCCTACAACGTCGGCGGCCGCACGCGCGCGCTGCTCGTGCATCCGACCAACCCGAACCGGCTGATCGCCGGTGCGGTCGGTGGCGGTGTGTGGACCAGCGACGATGGCGGCGTGATCTGGCAGCCGGTCGACGACTGGATGGCCCGCCTCTCGGTCTGCGCGCTCGCGTTCGCGCCGGGCAACCCCAACGTCGTCTACGCCGGCACCGGCGAAGGCTACTTCAACGGCGACGCACTCGGCGGCGCCGGCTTGTTCCGCTCGAGCGACGGCGGCCGCACCTTCGCACAACTGCCCGCGACGGCCGCCTGGGACAACGTGTGCCGGATCGCCGTGCACCCGACGAATCCGCAGCTGCTGCTGGTCGGCAAGCGCTACGGCGGCATCCAACGTTCGGCCGACGGCGGCGCTTCGTGGACCAATCCGCAATGGGCGCAGGGCTGCTATCAGGTCCTCTTCGATCCCACCAACGCCCAGCAGGCGATCGCCCACCTGATCGACTGGGACGGCAGCGCCTGGTTCCACCGCGTGGTCTGGTCGCAGGATGCCGGCGCCACCTGGACGCCGGCGGCGACCGGCCTGCACAAGGTGGTCGGCTTCGACCCGCGGATCGAACTCGCCTATGCGAAGTCGGTGCCGAACCTCGTCTACGCCGTCTGCGCGCTCGACGGCGGCAAGATCTGGAAGTCGGTCGACGGCGGCCGGAACTGGGCGCGCGTCACGACGAGCGGCGCCTCGGGCTCGAGCTGGTATGCGTGCCCGCTCTGGGTCGACCCGACCAATCCGAACGTACTCGTGACCGGCGGCTACCACGTGTTCCGGAGCGTGGACGGCGGCCAGACGCTGCAGCAGATCAGCGACGGCTACATCCTGACC
>CAZSKV010000694.1:0-1730 GCA_964607495.1 uncultured candidatus Brocadiaceae bacterium | reverse complement strand
GCAGGCCGCGCTCGCCAAGCTGCGGGAGCTCGCGAAGAGCGAAGGCGTGACCGTGACCGCGGAACATGCCTATGGCAAGCCCTGGGAGGTGATCAGCGCCCAGGTCGCCGCCAAGGGTCACGACCTCGTGGTCGTCGGCGCCAGGCGTCCGGCCGGCGCGCTCTCGGTCTACGCGCTGCGGCACGTGCTGCTCGGCAACACCGCGAGCCGGCTCGTGCACAAGTGCCCGTGTCCGGTCTGGGTGATCCGGCCGCAGAACGTGCGACCCTATGCCTGCGTGCTGGTCGCCACCGATCTCTCGGAGATCGGACAGCGAGCCCTCGTGCACGGCGTGCGCATGGCGGAGTTCCAGCAGGCGGAGCTGCACGTGGTGCATGCGATCGACAGCTGGTTCCTCGGGCGCATGCCGCGCCTGGGCCCGGCCGGCTCGACGGTCGAGAGCGAGCTCGCGCGCAAGCTCGCCGAGGCGCGCGACACGCTCGCGAAGCAGATCGCGACGGCCACCGCGGGCGTGCGCCTCCCGGCCGCGCCCAAGCAGCACCTCGAGGTGCGGCCGCCGGAGGAGCTGATCCTGCGCGTGGCCCGCGGCGAGGGCGCCGATCTGGTCGTGCTCGGCACCGTCGGGCGCGCGGGCGTCAGCGGGTTCCTGCTCGGCAACACCGCGGAGCGCCTGCTGCCGGAGTTGCAGTGCGCGCTGCTGGTCGTGAAGTAGCGGTGCGTCAGGTCGCCCGCCGCCGGGCGACGACGAACCGGAACTCGTTCTCGATCTCGACGCTGCCGTCCGGCCGGCGGAACCGCCGCAGTTCGGCCTCCGCCTCGCGGGTCTCGACCTGCAGCCCGCGGCTCGCGGCCTCGAGGTCCGGATAGCGGAACGGGCAGGCGATCGTGTGCGCGTGTTCGGGTTCGAGGCCGACCGCGAGCGCGAGCGTCTCGAGCTGGCCGATCCTGCCGAACGCGAACGGATCGAAACCGCGCGCGACCTGGCGCAGCAGGGGCTCGATCGGGCAGCGCGCCGCCCGGCCCCAGGTCGCGAGCGCGATCCTGCCCCCTGGCCGCGCGACGCGCACGAGTTCGTGCATGCCGGCGACCGGATCGGGCATGTGCTGCACGACGTGGAAGGCCGTGACCGCGTCGAAGCTCGCCGCAGGCCACGGCAGGGCCGGCAGGGCCGCGGTCCGCAGATCGGCCGCGGGGAGCCGCGCCCGCGCGATCTCGAGCATCGCGTCGGCCGGGTCGCAGCCATGAGCCACCGCGCCAGCCGCGGCGGCGGCCGTGAGGAACACCCCGCTGCCGCAGCCGACATCGAGCACGCGCGACTGCGAGCCGATGCGGGCGAGCGCCAGGACCGCCGAGTAGACCGGCGCGTGCAATGGCTCCTGCAGGACGGCCCAGGCGCGGGCGCGACGGTTCCAGGACTCGAGCGCGGACATCGGGTGCCAGTAGCCGCGAGCCGCTGCGCCGTAACCCGGCTGGTGCGACCACACCGTGGCGAGGTACGAAGTGCTCAGTCGCGGTGCGTGAACGAACGGACTTCGAGGGTCGTCGTCGCCGCGCCCAGGCGCAGGCCGAGCGGCGCCGGTCCTGGTGCCGCGGCCGGGGCATCGAGCGCGAGGAAGCCGTTCACCGCCGCGCGCACCCGGCCGTCGGCGACACGTACCGTGACCGTGCACCAGACGCCGTCCACGGCCGCGCGCAGGAACTCGTCCCGCAGCGGGATCGCGACCCCGCCC
>CAZSKV010000693.1:0-3269 GCA_964607495.1 uncultured candidatus Brocadiaceae bacterium | reverse complement strand
CCGTGAGCCGCGCCTCGAGCGCCTCGAGCCGCGCGAGGAGCGTGGCCATGCTCTCGGCCGGCTCGAGCGTGGCCATCTGCAGCACGGCCGCCTCGAGGTGCACGAGCGGCTGCGCGCTGTCGCGCATGGGCCACTGCACGTCGGTGGCGATGCGCACCAGGCGAAGCAGGTCGGTCTCGGTCCAGGACTCGCCCTGTGCGGCGAGCCGCGCAAGGTCCTCGGATGAGACTGCCACGAGCTCCGCCGCACGCTCGCGGTCGAGCTGCACGACCAGGATGTCGCGCACGTGCTCGGCCAGGCCCTCGGCCAGCTCGCGCGGGTCGAGGCCCTTCTCGAACGACGCATGCAGCGCGGTGAGCGTGCGGCTGGGGTCGCGCGCGAGGATCGCCTCGCCCAAGCGGAAGAACACCTCGCGGTCGGCGATGCCGAGCACGCGCCGCACGAGATCCTCGTTCACCTCGGGCTCGCCGGCCGACACCACCTGGTCGAGCGCCGAGACCGAGTCGCGCATGGAGCCCTCGCCCTTGTGGGCGATCAGCAGTGCGGCGCCGTCGGTGATGGTGAAGCGCGTGCCCTCGGGATCGGCCGCTTCGCGGCGCTGGATCTCGAGCAGCCGATCGGCGACCTTTCGCAGCGCGACGCGCGCGAAGTCGAACCGCTGCGTGCGCGAGCGGATCGTGTCGGGCAGCTTCTGCGGGTCCGTGGTGGCGAAGATGAACACCAGGTGCGCCGGCGGCTCCTCGAGCGTCTTGAGCAGGGCCGCGAACGCGTCCTTGGAGAGCTGGTGGACCTCGTCGATGATGACGATCCGGTAGCGGCCGCGCGTGGGCGCGAAGCGCACCTTTTCGCGCAGCTGCTGGACGTCGTCGATGCCGCGGTTGGACGCGCCGTCGATTTCGACCACGTCGAGCGACACGCCCGAGGTGATCTCGACGCAGCTCGTGCAGGCGTTGCACGGGTCCGCCGCCTTGTGCACGCCGGCCGCGCGCTTTTCGCAGTTGAGCGCCTTGGCGAGGATGCGGGCGGAGGTCGTCTTGCCCACGCCCCGCGCTCCCGTGAACAGGAACGCGTGGGCGACCCGGCCCGATTCGAGAGCCCGTGCGAGGACCGCACTGACGTGGTCCTGGCCGATGAGATCGGCGAAGACCTGCGGGCGGTACTTGAGCGTCAACGCACGATGGGCCATGGGGCGCAGTTTAGGGCCAGGGGGACAGCGGCACACCCGAAGGATTGCTTACCGCTGCTACCTTCCGGTCCTGACGGGGTTCACAGTTCCGGGTTGCGCTGAGCCTGGCCCAAAAAAAGGAGTGGTGGAGATGATCGGGCTCGAACCGACGACCTCCTCGTTGCGAACGAGGCGCTCTCCCAGCTGAGCTACATCCCCACCGAAGTCTGGCTTTTGGAACGTCTTCCGCCCGAGATGGCCGTGGGCGGTGCGTTGCGGCCCGGCATATTACTGATTCGCGGCGCGCGGTCAAGCGAGCGGGCACGACGGGCCGCCGAGCCCTTGGCGCCCGGGCCGCGCGGAGGCAGGAGAGGCGCGGCCCAGACGCTCGGCGGCGTGTCGCGATCAGACCGAGGCGCAGGCGGTGCAGAGACCGAACAGGTAGATCTCGTGCCCCTCGAGCTTGAAACCCTTCGGCAGGAACTGCTTGAAGGAGTCCGGGCAGCCCTGCAGGTCGTAGACCTTGTTGCAGTTGTTGCACCGGAAGTGGTGGTGGTGGTCCTTCCCCGCCAGCTCGTAGCGGGGTGGCTCACCGGGCAACTCGACCTGCGCGATCACGCTTTCCTCGAGCAGGTTCTTGATGGCCCGGTAGACCGTCGCGATCCCGAGGCCCGGTGCGAACACCTTGGCGGCATCGAAGATCTCGTTGGGACCCATCGGGCGGCCGGATTCTTCGAGAGCCCGATGGATGGCCCGGCGCTGCGCGGTGTTTCGTTCCATGGCGCAGTTCTCCCTGGGAGCGATTCGCGCGTACGGGGGATGACGCCCGAGGGTTTTCCGCAACGGCGGCACTGGGTTGGCCGTCGTTCCTTTGTGCCTGCGCTCGCTCGTTGCGCCGGCACCCCAACGACTGCTGGAAGATGGCGGAGAGAGAGGGATTCGAACCCTCGAGGCGGTATTAGCGCCTACACGATTTCCAATCGTGCTCCTTCAACCACTCGGACACCTCTCCGCTCACAGGCTGATCCGGCCACCGGGACTGCAGGCGGGCCGGACTCGTGCTCGGGCGTGCGGTCACCGCGAGAACGCGAGAACGGTGTTGGTTCGGAGTGCTCGCGTGAAGCCGGGATGGATGGCCCCGCACGGACACTGGATGGATCGAACCGTCACCGCGTGCCGGGAAAGTAGCCGCTCGCGCCTGCGCGTTCAAGAACGCCAACCCGAGCGCGGCATGCGGCCGGGCCGCGCGGATTGCGGCTTGGGACACACATTGCGGAATGCGCTGCGGGTGCCTGCCGCGGCGGACGGCGCCGCCCCGCCGTCACCGCAAGGCGGGCGCGGCACCCGGCCGCGGTGCGGCGGGCGGCAGGTGCGCGCGGTGTTGCCGCCGCTAGTGCGTGGCGCGGCGCGCGAGGAGCTGCACGGTGGACGCGAGCCCCGTGTGGTAGCGCCCCTCGACCACCGGGCGCACCACCTGGCGCGCGACGTCGAACTCGAGCTTGAAGAGTTCCTCGCGCAGTTGATCGAGGCTCGGGTGCAGGGCCGGATCGGCCGGGCCGCCCGACTGGTACTGCAACTGCTCGGGTGAGTACGCCTCGAGCACGTACGCGCCGCCCACCGCGAGCCCGTGCATGACGCGCTGGTGCACGTCGCGGCGAAGCGGGCGGGGCAGGTGGACGAACACCGAAACAATGGCCGTGAACGCGAGCGGCTCGATCGGGAACGCCTCCAAGTCCGCGACCACGGTGGTGATCTCGACGCCGCGATCGGCGGCGAGTTCGCGGGCGCGCGCGAGGCCCATGGGCGACTGGTCCATGGCGGTGACGTCGAAACCGCGCGCGGCGAGGAACACCGCGTTGCGCCCCTGCCCTTCGCCCAGGCAGAGCACGCGGCCCGGCGTGAGGCGGTCGGCGCATTCGCGAACGAAGTCGTTGGGCTCGGTCCCGTAGGCCCAGCCCGCTTCGGCGTAGCGGTTCTCCCAGAACCCGATCGGGTGATCGAGCCCCAGGTGCGGTTCGTCGGCTCGGCCGCCACGTGCGGCGTCGTAAAAGCCGGCAGCGGCATCCTGACCTTTGCGGGGACCAACTGCACGTATGCCGGTCCC
>CAZSKV010000692.1:0-6517 GCA_964607495.1 uncultured candidatus Brocadiaceae bacterium | reverse complement strand
TCCCTCGCTCCTACCGCACTGCTCACATGCTGCAGACTCTCGCCATCGTCCTGATCGTCCTCTGGTTGCTGGGGTTGGTCAGTTCCTACACCTTGGGCGGTTTCATCCACGTGCTGGTGGTGATCGCCGTCGTGTTGTTTCTCCTCCGGTTCCTCGGGGGGCGCAACGCCCCGACGCAGTGACCCAGGCTCGGACCGGACGCAGCGGCCACACGATGGCCTGCACCCGGTCCGCCAGCGTCTGGTCATGCCCGGTGGCGGCGACACGGCGTTCACCAAGGACACCTCGGAGTCCTCGACCCCGAATCCGGGCGTGATCAACCGGCCCGGCACCGGCTGCCTGGGCACGGCCAGTTCACCGACGCCCGGCACGAACCAAGACTCGCTGCCCTGGATCGGACAGCGCATGGACGTCGTGGTGCATGCCAGCACGCCGTGTGTCCGCTGGGACCCCGTGAATCCATGGCTTGGAGTGCATCCGGCGCCGCATAGAATCGTCGGCCTACCGGACCATCCGCCATGGCCACCCGCGATCCCCGTGTCGACGCCTACCTCGCCAAGGCCGCGCCTTTCGCCCGGCCGATCCTCGAACACCTGCGCGCGTTGCTGCACGCGACATGCCCTGACCTGGTCGAGGAGATCAAGTGGAGGATGCCGCACTTCGCCTACAAGGGCATGTTCGCCGGCATGGCGGCGTTCAAGCAGCACTGCACCTTCGGCTTCTGGAAACACGACCTGATCGTCGGCCAGAACGCGAAGTACCGCGACGCGATGGGTTCCTTCGGCTGCCTGCGTGCGCTCGCCGACCTGCCGTCGGACAAGACGCTCACCGGCTACATCCGCCTGGCGATGCGCCTCAACGAAGAGGGGGTCAAGGTGGAGCGCAAGAAGCATCCCAAGGCGCCGGTCGTGGTGCCCAAGGAACTGCGGGCCGCGTTGCGCAAGCACAAGCAGGCGCAGAAGGTGTTCGCGGCGATGAGCCCGAGCCATCAGCGCGAGTACGCCGAGTGGATCGCCGAGGCGAAGCGCGAGGCGACACGCGCCAGGCGGGTGGCGACGACCATCGCCTGGCTCGCGCAGGGCCGGAGCCGCAACTGGAAATACGAGAAGTGCTGAGCCGACCCGCGGGCCTCAGCGCACGGTCGCGAGCACTGCCGAGGACAGGGCGAAGCCGGTGCTCGGGAACTGGATCGTGCCGATGTTCGCGCCGGCCTGCAGGGCGAGCGTCGCCCCGGGCGGCAGTCCGTTCGGCAGCGGCACGCTGCGCGTCGTGAACCCGTCGTAGCAGACCAGGATCGGTGATGGCTGGTCGATCACGCCGGCGTAGGCGACGAAGAGCGGCAGGTCGAGCACGAGGGCATTGCCGATCAGCGGGAGCTGCAGGCACGAGGTGGCGTTCACGGCGACGACGACCACGAACGGCGCGCCCTTCGGCGCGCGTACGGTCAAGGTCAAGGTCTCCCCGGACGTGATCGCGAGCGGCCGCGGGGTGCAGTTGAACCCCCAGCAGAAGTCGCCGGCCGTCCCGGCGATGCCACGGACCTGGAACCCCATCTCCCCGAGCCGGATCTGGGCGGGAGCGAGTGTGGACAGGAGCAACACGGTCGCGAGGGCGCGCATCGGCGCGGATTCTATCGCGGCCGGTGTGCTCCCGGGCGGGGTGCGACCGGGCAAAGCGCAGCATCCCCGTGCCACTCCACCCAAGACCGCGTAGCCTGTCCGGTCCTCCAGCCGACCCCTACGCCGACCGCATGAAGTCGACCCTGCACCACGCTTCCGGCCGTGAGCAACAGCTCGCGCGCCCGCGCTTCCCTGGCATCCGGATCACGACCAACGGCAACCAGCTGGTCGCCTACCACACGGAGGCGCGGATCACCGAGGGTGGCGTCTTCTACCCGATCACGCCCTCGACCGAGATGGGGGAGAACTACCAGCTCGCGTTCGCGGAAGGGAAGCTGGACGTGTTCGGGCGCAACAAGATCGCGATCGAGGCGGAGGGCGAGCACGCCGCGCAAGGCGGCGCGATCGCGTTCTCGGTCTGCGGCAAGCGCACGGTCAACTTCACGTCCGGCCAGGGCATCGTCTACGGCGCCGAGCAGTACTACCACGCGCCGGGGAAGCTCTCGACGATGGTGCTCGAGGTCGCGGCGCGGGCGCTGACCAAGCACGCCCTGAACGTGCACTGTGGGCACGACGACATCTACGCGGTGCTGGACACCGGCTGGATCATGCTCTTCGCCAAGGACGCGCAGCAGGCGGCCGACCAGGCGCTGATCCTGCGCAAGGTCACCGAGCTCACGCTGACGCCGGGGATGAACATCCAGGACGGGTTCCTGACCTCGCACCTCGAGCGGACCTTCTACAAGCACGAGTCGGAGCTGTTGCGCGAGTTCCTCGGCGCGCCCGACGACGTGATCGAGTCGCCGACCGCGGCGCAACGCAAGCTCTTCGGGCCCAAGCGCCGCCGCGTGCCGGCGATGATCGACCTGCACCGGCCATTGATGCTCGGCCCGGTGCAGAACCAGGAGCACTACATGAACGGCGTGATCGCGCGCCGCAACAACTTCTGCGCCGAGATCCTGCCGTTCCTGGAGCAGGCCTACCGCGAGTTCGGCGAGTTGACGGGCCGGCGCTACGGTCTGTTGACGCCCTATCGCTGCGAGGACGCGACCACCCTGTTCGTCTCGCTCGGCTCGGCCGCGGAGAACATCGAGGCCGCGGTCGATCACCTGCGCGCGCAGGGCGAGCCGGTCGGATCGTTGCACGTGAACGTGATCCGCCCGTTCCCCGAGGCGGCGATCGCCCAGGCCCTGGCCGGCAAGCAGCACGTGATCGTGCTCGAGCGCACCGACGAACCGCTGGCCGGCGACAACCCGCTCGCGCGCGACATCCGCACCGCATTGCTCAAGGCGCTGCAGAACGACGGGCACCCCTCCTGCGACGGCATCCCGGCGATCGCGCAGGCGCAGATGCCACGCCTCTTCAGCGGCGTCTACGGCCTCGGTTCCCGCGACTTCCGGCCCGAGGGCGTGCTCGGCGCCTACGAGTTCGTGACCAAGGGCCGGCGCCGGCAGGACGGGCGCCGCGCGAGCGACGGGGAGCACTTCTTCGCGATCGGCATCGACCATCCGTACGCGGTCGAGTCGGAGCATCGCCCGTCGCTGCTGCCCGAGGGCGCGATCGCGGTGCGATTCCACTCGATCGGCGGCTGGGGGATGATCACGACCGGCAAGAACCTCGGCGAGATCCTCGGCGAGCTCGGCGAGTACGTCGCCAAGGAGCGCGGCGAGGTCGACGAGTTCGACCGCCTGAAGGAGGTCGTGCACGTCAGCGCGAACCCCAAGTACGGCTCCGAGAAGAAGGGCGCCCCGACCGAGTACTTCCTGGTTGCCGCGCCCGAGCGAATCCGCGTGAACTGCGACCTGCGGCACGTGAACGTGGTGCTCTGCTGCGACCCGAAGATCTTCCTGCACACGAATCCGCTCGAAGGCCTCGAGGCGGGCGGCTCTTTCGTCTGGGAGTCGGACGAGACCCCCGAGGGCGCGTGGCTGCGCATCCCGCGGCGCTACCGCCAGCAGATCCTCGCGCAGAAGATCAAGGTCTTCATCCTGCCCGGCTTCGAGATCGCGCGGAAGGCGAGCAACCGCGCCGACCTGCAGCTGCGCATGCAGGGCAATGCGTTCCTCGGCGCGTTCTTCCGCGTGTCGCCGTTCCTGCAGGAGTTCGGGATCGACCTCGAGCACTTCCGCCAGGTCGTTCGCAAGCAGTACACCAAGAAGTTCGGCCGGCTCGGCGAGGCGGTGATCACCTCCAACATGGAGGTCATGACCCAGGGGCTCGAGCGTTGCCGCGAGATCGTCTACGGCGCGGTGGACGCCCCCGACCGCTCGGCGCTGCGCGGCGCGCCGCTGCTGCCGACCTGTGGCGCCGGCAGTGCGCTCGTCAACTACCACGATCGTGCCGAGAAGAAGCCGCAACCGGCCAGGGCGCCGATCCACGAGGTCGCGACCTTCGATGCCGAGTTCCGCGCGGGGCTCGGCTACCACCAGCCGGCGTCGGCGCTGGCCGCGCTCGGCATGATGGCCCCGGGGACCGGCGCCACTGCCTCGAAGTTCGTCGCCCGCCGGATGACGCCGGTGTTCAACCCGGAGAACTGCACGCAGTGCATGGAGTGCATCGCCTCCTGCCCGGACACGGCACTGCCGAACACCGCGCAGGATCTGGGCCTGATCCTGCGCACCGCGGCCCAGGCCTACGTGACCGATCCGGCCCAGCAGAAGGTGCTGCTCGCGGCCCTGCCCGAACTCGAGAAGCGCACCCGCGCGGGCATGAACGAGGCCGTCGCAGCCAAGGCTGGCCGGCCGGTACACGAGATCGTGGCCCAAGAGCTCGCGGGCTTCCCCGAGGTCGGCGCCACCGCCAGCCAGCAGTTCCTCGCGATCCTGCGCGAAGTGCCGCTGGCCTACGCCAAGGTCAACGCGATCTTCGCCGGCCCCGAGAAGAAGACCGCCGGCGCGGGGGGCGTGTTCTCGATCTTCGTCTCCGACCTGTGCAAGGGTTGCGGCGAGTGCGTGACCGAGTGCGGTGAGCACATGGCGCTCACGATGGCGGTCGAGACGGAGACGGTGAACGCGCACCATGCGACGGCGACCGCGTTCTTCGATCTGCTGCCCGACACGCCCCAGAAGTACCTCGGCCTCTACGACGACCAGAGCGCGGCGACCTCGCGCGAGGCGGCGCTGCGCAACCACCTGATGGTGCGCCGCAACTACGAGGCGCTGGTCTCCGGCGACGGCGCCTGTGCCGGCTGCGGCGAGAAGAGCGTGCTGCGCGCGATCACCTCGGTGACCGAGGCCCTGATGCGTCCGGTGTTCCACCGCAAGGCCGACCGCTTCCTGCACAAGGCCGACGCCGTGCGCAAGCAGGGTCCGGCGCGGCTCGCGGCGCTCGCCACTCGGGCTCCGGCCGAGCACAAGCTGTTCACGCGCGCGGTGGCGCAGCTCCTGCTCGGCCTGTGCGGCGAGGACGAGAAGGACACCGGTGTGCGCCTCGCGCAGCGCGAGCCCGTGAGCGATGCCGAGGTCGTCGACGCCCTGGCCGCGGTCCTCGCGCAGGAGGCCTTCAACCATCGGCACCTGCAGCCGATGGACGGACGCCTGGCCAACGGCATGCCGGTCATGGCGATGGCCGCGCACACCGGCTGCAACACGGTGTTCGGCAGCACGCCGCCCAACAACCCGCATCCGTATCCGTGGATGAACTCGCTGTTCCAGGATGGCGCGACGATCGGCTGGCTGATGGGGGAGAGCTTCGTGCTCGACCATGCGCGCCGTTCGGTGATCCCGGAGCGGTTGGTCGACGCGCTGCTCGGCCGCGAGACCGGGGTGATCAGCGAGCGCGAGCTCTTCGAGCTCCTGCACTTCTCCGACGCGCAGATGAGCGACCAGGAGATCCTCGAGCTGCCGAAGGTCTGGGTCGTGGGCGGTGACGGCGGCATGGGCGACATCGGCTACCAGAACGTCTCGAAGGTGGTGCTGCAGAACCGCCCGAACGTGAAGCTGGTGATGCTCGACACCCAGGTCTACTCGAACACCGGCGGCCAGAACTCCGATTCGTCGTTGATGCCCGGCGGCTACGACATGAACCAGGTCGGCGCCGCGACCCAGGGCAAGCTGACCGAGAAGAAGTGCGTGGCCGAGAGCTTCACGGCCGGCCACGGCTCGCCCTACGTCGCGCAGGTGTCGATGGCGAACGCGGCGAAGCTCTACAAGGCGATCCTCGACGCGCTCGAGTACCGCGGCACGGCGTTCCTGCAGTGCTACACGGCGTGCCAACCCGAGCACGGCGTCGCGGACGACGTCTCGACCGTCGAGGCGCAGCGCGTGCGCGATGCGCGCGTGATGCCGGAGTTCACCTTCCATCCGGGGCGCGGCGAGACCTGTGTCGAGGCCTTCGACCTCAAGGGCAACCCGCTGGTCGATCGCGACTTCTACGAGACGAGCTTCCATGACGGCACGAAGTACCGGCTCACGCCGGCGCACTTCGCGGTGCACGAACAGCGCTTCCGGCGGCACTGGAAGGCGGTCTCCGCCGCGGAGGCGGCGCAGCTCGTCGGCATCGACGACATGCTCGCGCGCATCACCCAGGACGACGTCGTACACCGGCGTTTCCTCGCGCCGCAACACCGCGCGCACGTGCCTGACTTCGGCGTCGTGATCGAGTTCGAGGACGACGAGGGCAACCGCCAGCGGGCGGCGCTCTCGCGCCAGCTGGTGCTGTTCTGCGTCGAGCGGCGCAAGGGCTGGCGCCACCTGCAGAGCCGCGCCGGCATCGAGAACCTCGACTACAAGGCGCAGCGGCGGGTGCTGGCAAGGGTCGACCAGGGCGAGATCCCGGCCGCGGAGTTCCTCGCCCACAGCGCGGAGCTCGTGCGCGCCGAGCGCGAGCGGCAGCTCGCCGAGCGCAAGGCGGCGGCCGCTGCGGCCGCTGCGGCCGCGCCGCGCGGCTGAACGCACGCG
>CAZSKV010000691.1:0-9603 GCA_964607495.1 uncultured candidatus Brocadiaceae bacterium | reverse complement strand
GCGTGGGTGCGGGCGGCGCGGCTTCCTTGGCGGTGGTCGGCAGCACGAGCTTGGTGCGCCCGGGGATCAGGCGGTCCGCGGGGATCCCCGGGTTGGCCGCCATCAGGGCGTCACGGTGGCTCCGGCTGCCGAGGATCCGGGTCGCGATCGACTCGTAGGTGTCGCCCTTCTGCACGGCGTAGTGCTTGACGGCCGGCGGCGCCGGCGGCGGCGTGACGATCGGACCGGGGACGACCGGGCCGCCGGCGGCGGGTGGCTTCTCGCCCGGCTTCGGCTCGACCTTGTCCGCGGGCCGCGGATTCAGCAGGTCGGGCAGCGAGACTTCGGGCTTTGGCTTCTCGGACTTGTTCGCCGCGAGATGGCCGGCCTCGAGCGGCCCCTTGGCCGGCAGGCTCGCCGGGTCGCCACCCCAGATCGCGACCCCGAGGATCAAGAAGATCACCAGACAGAGCACATACAGACCGTACTTTTCGAGCTGACCCATCGTCATTCCCTCCACGAAGTGGCGCGCGCCGTCACGCCGGCACGCGCCGCGTTGCCTAGAAGACCCACGGCGGCCAGCGCGAACATCAGGTTCGTGCCGCCCGAGCTCAGGAAGGGCAAGTCGATGCCCTTCGCCGGCGCCAGCCCCGTGACCACGAGCAGATTGATCGCTGCCTGCATGCAGATCGCGATCGAGAACCCGATCACCAGCAGCTTGAGGAACCGGTCCTCGGTCGCAAGCGCGAGCCGATAGCCGGCCAGGCCGATGACCGTGTAGAGACCCAGGACCAGCAGGCTGCCGAGCAGGCCGAGTTCCTCGCCGATGACCGCGAACACGAAATCGTTCGCCGCCTCGGGCACGAAACCCATCTTCATCCAGCCGCTGCCGAGACCCTGGCCGAAGATCCCGCCCGACGCGATCGCGGTCAGTGACTGGCCGACCTGGCCGGCCGGATCGACGTCCAGGAAGCCGTGCAGGCGGTCCTGCGCATAGCTCCTGCGCGACACGTGCCAGGCGACGCCCGCCAACAGGATCAGGCCTGCGGACGCGAAGTAGCGCCAGCGCACGCCGGCCGCGATCGCCATCGTGGCCGCCAGGGCCACCGTGAAGATCGCGTTGCCGAGGTCAGGCTGGGCGACGAGCGCACCCGCCAGCAGCAGGGGCGGGCCCATGACCTTCAGGAACCCACCTCGGAAACGCCGGATGTCGTCACCGAGATCGGCCACGACGGTCGCGACGAGCACGATCATCAGGAACCGCGCGATCTCGACCGGCTGGAACGTCAACGAGTCGGTGATCCGGATCCAGCGGGCGGCGCCCTTGCTGGTCCGGAAGAACAGCGCCGCGACCAGGCAAAGTCCGGTCGCCGACAGGAACGCCGGCCAGGCGATCTGGCGCAGGCGATGCAGCGGCAGGGTCGAACAGAGCAGGAAGGCGACCAGGCCGAGCATCAGCTTGCTGCCCTGGCCCTTCAACGCCTGCAGCGGCCCGCGCCCGGGTCCTTGCACCGAGACCGCGATCACCAGCCCGAGACAGCACAGGGCGACGACCGCCGCCATCAGCCAATCGAGTTCGCGCAGGTTGACCTGCCGCTTGTGCCCATGGCTGTCGACGAATGTCTCCGCGCGCATCACCGCACCTTGAACAGCGCAAGGCTCGTCAGCGAGAGCAGCGCCGACACGACCCAGAGCCTGGCAACGATCCTGGTCTCCGGCATGCCGTTGAACTGGAAGTGGTGGTGCAGCGGCGCGCAGCGGAACAAGCGCCGCCCCGTCAGCTTGAACGACGCGACCTGCAGCATCACGGAGACGGCTTCGGCCACGAACACGCCGCCGACGAGCACGAGCACCAGCTCCGTGCGGCTGACGATCGCGACATAGCCGAGCGCCCCGCCGAGCGCGAGCGAGCCGACGTCACCCATGAAGACCTGGGCCGGCGGGGCGTTGTACCACAGGAACGCGAGCGAGGCGCCGAGGGTTGCGCCGAGCAGGACCGTCATCTCCCCCGCCCCGGGCACGTGCTGCACCAGCAGGTAGTCGGCGAGCCGATCGTGGCCGACGAAGTAGGTGATCCCCGCATAGGCGAGCGTCGCGAAGGCCACGCAGCCGATCGCCAGGCCATCCAGACCATCCGTCAGGTTGACCGCGTTCGCGGCACCCGTCAGCACGAGCAGGGCCAGCAGCAGGAACGGCACGCCCAGACCCCAGCCGAGGCTCCACGCGTAGTCCTTCACGAACGGAAAGTAGAGCTTGGGCCCCCCGGAGCCGGCCTCGAGCCCGGCGACCCAGAGCAGGCCGACCCCGACCAGCAGCGCGCCGAGCGTCAGCGCCCCCTGCTTCTGGCGCTTGGTCAGACCGTGCTTGCCGGGCACGGTCAACTTGATCCAGTCGTCGACCAGGCCGACGACCGCGAACCAGAGCACGAGCACCAGACCCCAGATCGAGAACCGGTTCTGGCCGTCGAACCGCATCCACAACGCCCCCGAGACCAGCAACGAGCCGACGATGAAGATGCCGCCCATCGTCGGCGTGTTCTTCTTGTTGCCGTGCAGCTCCTTGAGGCGCGCCGAATCGCTCTTGTCGGTGTCCTCGCCGATGCCCGCCGCGCGCAGAGTCGCGATCGCACGCGGAGCGATCCACAGTGCCAGCAGGAACGCGAAGAGCGTCGCCGCCGCGGCACGGAACGAGATGTAGGCGAAGAGGCCGGCGCCAGGCAGTCCCTGCAGATGCCGCACGAGTTCGTAGAGCACTAGCTGACGCCTCCACCCGCCTGCAGCTCGGGCCGGCTCGGGGCGCGCGCGAGCAGACCGTCGACGAAGCGGTCGAGCTGGACGCGGCGCGAGGCCTTGCAGAGCACGGTGTCGCCGCTGCGCAGCTGCGGCAGCAGCTGCTCGAGGGCGTCGATCGGGTCGCGGGCGGCGAGAATCCGCTCCGGGTCGGTCCCGGCTGCCGTCGCGCCCTCGGCGATCGGCCGCGCGCCCTCGCCGACGACCACGAGCAGGTCGACACCGGCCCGGGCGACCTCGGCGCCGAGCGTGGCGTGCAGTTCTGCAGAGCGTGCCCCGAGCTCGAGCATCTCCCCGAAGACCACGACACTGCGGCCACGGCCGCGCACGCCTTCCAGCGCCTTCAGCGCCGCGCGGGCCGAGCCCGGGTTCATGTTGTAGGTGTCGTCCCAGACCGTGACCGAGCCCGCGCGCTTCTGTTCGAGGCGGCGTTGCGTCTGGGGGATCCGGGTCAGCGCATCCAGGGTCGCGTCCAACGGCACGCCGATGCGCGTGGCTGCGGCGATCGCGAAGAGCGCGTTGTGCACGTTGTGGGAGCCGAGGCGCGGAATCGTGACCGTCTGTTCGCCGCGCAGGCGGAAGGTCGTGCCGAAGCCCGAGAAACGCACGTCGGTCGCGAACCAGTCGGCCTCGCGGTCGACGCGGACGAACACCCGCTCGCCGATCGTCGCGTGCGCCATGGCCGCGACGTTCGGATCGTCGCCGTTCAGGATCGCGAGGCCCTCGCGGCGCAGCGCGGCGACGAGCGCGGCCTTCTCCTTGGCGACGCCGGCCAGCGTGCCCAGCCCCTGCAGATGGCTCTCGGCCACGCAGGTCACGATCGCGATGTCGGGCCGCGCGACCCGCGCGAGACGCGCGACCTCACCGGGGCCGTTGCTGCCGATCTCGACGACCGCGGCCCTGCTCTGCGCGTCGAGCGCGAACAAGGTCAACGGCACGCCGATCTCGTTGTTGTAGGACTTCGGCGACCAGACGACCGGCAGCGTGGCCGCGAGCACGCTGCCGAGCATGTCCTTGGTCGTGGTCTTGCCGCAGGATCCGGTGATGCCGACGACGACGGCCGTGGCCCGGCGCCGGTGTTCGGCCGCCAGCGCGAGCAGCGCTTCGCGGGTGTCGGGAACCAACACCAGGAACGCGTCGCCGGGAACCTCCCCCGGCACGCGCCCGACCACCAGGCCGGCCGCGCCCCGCTGCGCGGCCGCGGCGACGAATGCGTGCCCGTCGAAGCGCTGGCCCGGCACGGCCACGAAGCAGTCGCCGGCCGCCACCTCGCGCGAGTCGATGCCGACACGGAGCGCCGTCGGGCCATTGCGCAGCAACCGGCCGCCGGTCACCTCCGCCACGCGGGTCGGGGTCAGCCAACTCCCATTTGCGACTTCGCTGCGCATCATGGTCACGAAGCCTCCCGCTCGCATGGGTTCGGCCCCTTGGCGGCCGGACCGCAGCCGCGCGCGCGCAGCGCCTCGGCGGCCACCATGCCGTCGTCGAAGGGCGCGACCGAGTCCTTGAACACCTGGTAGGTCTCGTGGCCCTTGCCCGCGATCAGCACGGTGTCGCCGCTCTTGGCCAGCCGGATCGCCTCGTGGATCGCCTGCTCGCGGTCGACGATGCGGTAGACCTCGGCCACCCCGGCACCGGCCAGGCCCTGCAGGCCCTGCGCCATGTCCTCGAGGATCGCCTCCGGCGCCTCGGAGCGCGGGTTGTCGCTGGTCATCAGCGCGAAATCGGCGATCCGGGCGACGGCCCGGGTCATCAAGGGGCGCTTGCCGCGATCGCGGTCACCACCGCAGCCGAAGACGACGATCAACCTGCCGCTGGTCATCGAGCGCAGGGTCGTGCACACCTTCTCCAGCGCATCCGGCGTGTGCGCGTAGTCGACGAACACGCGCACGCCGCCGCGTTGGGCCACGAGTTCGAGCCTGCCACGCACCGGACGGGCGGTCTCGAGCGCGTGCGCGATGGTCAGCTCGGAGACCCCGAGCGCCTTGGCCGCGGCGGCGGCCGCGAGCGCATTCTGCACGTTGTGCAGTCCGGGCAGGCGCAGCATCAGGCTCACGCGCCCCTTGGGCAGCACGAGGTCGAAGCTCGAACCCTCGAGCGAGCAGACGATCTTCTCGGCGCGGATCTGCGCATCCTGGCTGCGCCCGAAGGTCCAGACGCGGACTCCGTGCGGCACCGCCGCCGCGATGGCCTCGGCCGCGCGCGAGTCCTTGCACAGCACGGCCGCGGCTCCGGGCTCCAGCTGCGCGAAGAGCCGGGCCTTTGCCTGCGCGTACTCGGCCATTGTCTTGTGGTAGTCCAGATGATCCTGCGTCAGGTTCAGGAACACTCCGGCCGCGAAACGGACGCCGCGCACGCGGTGCTGCACGAGCGCATGGCTGCTGACTTCCATCGCACAGGCATCGATGCCGAGTTCGACCATCTCGCGCAGGTAGCCGTGCAAGCGCAGCGAGTCGGGTGTGGTGTTGCCGGCCGGAATGCGCCGGCCGGCGAACTCGTAGGCGATCGTGCCGAGCGTGCCGACGCGCTTGCGGTCCGTCTCGAGACAGTGCCGCAGCAGTTGCACGGTCGTGGTCTTGCCATTCGTGCCGGTCACGCCGACGACCGGAATCCGGTGCGAGGGGTCGCGATGGAAGAACGCCGCAGCGTCCGCCATCGCGATCCGCGCGTCCGGGACGACCAGCACCGGACACGGCAGGTCCAGCGGCGACTCGGCGACGACTGCCACCGCCCCCTTGGCCAGCGCCTGTTCCGCGAACGCCGTCCCGTCCTGTTTCGCGCCGCGAATCGCGAAGAAGAGGCTGCCACGGCGGACGTCCATCGTGTGGCACGCCAGCCCTTCGATCGGCACGTCCCGGAAGCGCAGGGCCTCACACGGACCCAGCCGGTCCCGCAAGACCTTGAGCCCGAACGAGTCCGCGTTCTGGGACAGCCCAGAAGGATAGAAAAGCTCCGTCATCACCGCCCTCCCTGGTCTGCGCCCGGGATCTGACCATCCCGGTCGTCGGAGTCCGCACTGACCTGCGGGTCCGCCACGTGACGTCGTTCGAGCTCTTCGGCCAGGGCCCGAAGCAGCAGACGTCCCGCGGCGGGCGCAGCATACAGACCGCCATAGAACTTCGCAGCGCCTTCTTTCTGCAGCACGCACACCGCCAGATAACGCGGTGCGTCGACCGGCGCGAAGCCGGCGAAGGTTGCGCTGCGGATCATCTTCCCGGAGGACCCGGCCCGTTCCGAGGTCCCCGTCTTGCCGCCGATCACGCCGCGCTCGACTCCGAGCTGCCGCAGTTGGCGGAAGAGCTCGTTGCCAGTCGAGTGCGGTTCGTCGCTGACGACGTCGCCCAGGGCCGTGCGGATCCAGCGCACGGTGTCCTCGGACAGGTAGCGGCGGCTGCCGGCATCGCCGGGCGCGATCTCGATGTGCCGTCCGTCCCGGTCGTCGATCGCGCGCACGAAGCGGAGTTCGCGCGGGCGGCCCGAGAGCAGCGTCAGGAACGCGCGGGTCAGCTGGGCCGGCGTCGTGTCGAGCTCGTAGCCGATGCAGATCGACGGCCCGGTCCAGGGCGAGAACTCCCGGTCGCGCAGGGCGGTCAGCTTGTGCGGACGCTTGCCCTTGAGCTCGTGCGGCAGGTGGAGCTCGGTCTTGCGCCCGAACCCGGCGAACTCCAGGTAATCCTCGAGACCCTGCTTGCCCAGACGCATCCCGACCTGGTAGGCGCCGATGTTGCTCGACCGCACCAGGATCTCGTGTGGCGCCAGGCGTTCGTGATTCGGGTGCACATCGCTGATGGTTCGCGCCTTGCTGCCAGCGACGTAGGCGCGGTCCTTGCCGACCGTCGGCGTGCAGTCGAAGGTGTCCGTCTGGGCCACGACTCCACGTTCGAGGGCGAGGGCGAACACCAGCGGCTTGACGACCGATCCGGGCTGGTAGACCGATTGAGTCGGCGAGAAGCGCGCGGCCCGCGCGGCCACGCCGCGCTGGAACGAAACCATCGCCAGCACGTCGCCGCTCTCGATCTCGACGAGCATCAGGGCGCCCCAGTCGGGTTCGGTCTCGTACCGGGCGGCGACCCCGGCGGCTGCGTCGTCGAGCAGCTGCTGCGCCGCCTTCTGCAGCGAGAGATCGAGCGTCGTGTGGACGACGCGTGGTTCTTCCGGGAGATCCCAGTAGGGGGTCCAGTAGGTCGAGCGGCGCGGATCGCGAAACTGGGTGCGCAGACCCGAGTCCCCGGCCGAGAGGGCGAAGATCGCCTCGATCCCGCGCTGCACGCGCGGCAGCCCGCGCCCATCCAGGTCCTGATCGCTGACGAAGCCGACCGGCCCGATCGTCGTCTCGCGCTCGGGGTAGCTACGCGCGAAGCGGCGCGTGAAGGAGAAGCGCAGGGGCGAGTCGTCGCGCCGCTGCAGGGCCCGCAATGCGTCGATGGTCGCGGTCGCGGCGACGTCGCTCGCGACCAGGAAATCGAGGTGGCGCACGACGTACTCCCTGGCTCCGACGCGCACCACCGGTTCCCGCTTCGGGTTCGGCTCGCAGGCCAGGGCGCGCGCCAGCAGCTTGCTCCTGCCCTTGTCGCGCAGGGTCAGGCGCTCGCGCTCGCTGAGCTCCGGATCGGCGGCCAGGGCCCGCACGATCTCGTCGATCCAGCGCACGATCTTGTCCGGTGGCACCTGGCTCGCGGCCGCCTTCTCGAGCCGGACTGCCAGGTCGGCGCGCACCTCGAGCACCTGCCGATCGCAGGCGAGCACGCAACCGTCACGGTCGAGCAGTGTGCCGCGCTGCGCCGGCAGGTGTTCGAGCTTGATCTGCTGGTGCTCGGCGCGTTCGCGCGCCGCCGCCGCCCTGCCGATCTGCAAGTAGCCTAGCCGGGCAGCAAGCACTCCCGCGAGCGCGAGGAACACGCCGTAGCAGAGCGCGATGCGGAGGCGTTCGCTCACTGCGCCCTCTCGGTTGCCCGCCGCATGTGGCCCTGCCAGCGCAGTGCCAGCTTCTCCCTGCCGGTGGCCTGCCGCAGCGAGTGCGCGAGGCGGTCGCGTTCGATCGAACGCGAGAGCGAGTCGAGCACCAGCTCCTCGAGACGCTTCTGACAGCGCACGTTCGCGGACTTCAGCGACGCCGTGAACACCGCGAGACCGACCAGCACGGTGAACGCCAGACCGGCCAGGAACCACCTCATCCCGCCACCTCCAGTTTCTGACCAGCGCGGAGCTTGGCGCTGCGCGCGCGTGGATTGCGCCGGCATTCTTCGTCCCCGGCGACGATCGGCTTCTTGGTGAGCACGGTCATGCGCTCGCGCAGGAAGTTCTTGCACAGGCGATCCTCCAGCGAGTGGAACGAGATCACGGCCAGACGCCCGCCGGGACGGAGGGCCTGCGCGGCGGCCGCCAGACCCCGCTCGATCGTCGCGAGCTCGTCGTTGGCGAGGATCCGCAGCGCCTGGAAGGTGCGCGTGGCCGGGTGGATCCGCTGGGCATGCGCCGGACGTGGCTGCGCTCGCGCCACGATCTCCGCGAGCTGGCCGGTCGTCCGGATCGCGGTCCGGTCGCGGGCCTCGACGATCGCGCGCGCGATGCGCCGGGAGTGCCGCTCCTCGCCGAAGCGGAAGATCACGTCCGCGAGCTCACGCTCGCGGACGCGCGCCAGCCAGGCCGCAACCGGTTCGCCGCTGCTGCGATCCATGCGCATGTCGAGAGGCCCGTCGTTCATGAAGGAGAAGCCGCGCTCGCTGCAGTCGAGCTGCAGCGAACTCACGCCGAGGTCGAGCAGGACGCGGTCGCAGTGCGTGAGTCCCTCCGCTGCGAGCGCCGACCCGATCTCCGTGTAAGAGAGGTGGAAGAGCCGCACCCCCGTCGGCGCGCACTCCGCGAGTGCGGACTTCGCATGGACGAGGATCTCGGCGTCGCGATCGAGTCCCAGCAGCCTTCCACCCGGAGCAATGGCAGACGCGATGGCGCGCGCATGCCCGCCTGCACCGACCGTGCCGTCGACGACTACCTGACCTGGTTCGAGCGCGAGAATCGCGAGCGCCTCCCGCAACAACACCGGCGCATGCACGCTGACCCGTGCCTGACCGGCGTCCTGCGGGAGGCTCTCGCCTCCCTCGTCATGGATCGAATCTTCGAACCGTCCGCCACTCACCTCGCCACCGACCGCCCGGCGGTGACGAAGAGGTGACCGCGGGTCTGACCCCCCGCGGCCACATGGCCATGTCACGACGGGCTGGAAGTACCAACCGTGGGACCAACCGCCTTGTCCGCATCAAAGAGCAGGCTCGCCGCCCCGACTGCCGCCTTGTGTGCCGGCAGCCAGAGCTCCTCCGCCCAGATCTCGATCACGTTGCCGACCCCGACCAGATACACCGCGCGCTTGATCTCCGCCGACGCCCGCAGCGCCTCGGACAACACGAGCCTGCCAGAACGATCGGGTGAGCTGTCCTCCGCTCCGCCCAGGATCAATCGCCTGGCTGCCCGCACTGTCCGCGTCGCCGCCACGCCGTCACCAAGCTCGCGCATCACCGCCTGCAACGTGCCGCGATCCGTGATCTTGCCGCCCTGATAACGAAAGCCCCAGAAAGTCCCGAGCGCGTAGTCGGCATAAACATAAACGCCGCGCAACGCCGGAAATTTCTTCCCGCGATAAACGTAGCCGCCGGTGATGCAGGTGAGGGGCATGGGTGCGTTGGGGCATTGGGAAGGTGAGTGCCGCTGGCGTTGAATCAGAGACGCATCCTAGCGGTGGCGGGAGGGAATGAGGGAGTAGGGGAGGGCGCGGTCAAACTTGAAATGCACACTAGCGCCGGGTGCTAGCAGGTGATTTAGAAACCATTGCTGGGAGGTT
>CAZSKV010000690.1:0-12289 GCA_964607495.1 uncultured candidatus Brocadiaceae bacterium | reverse complement strand
CGGCGTGTTCCGCGTGCTCGAGCTCGCGGTGTTCGTGGTGCTCGTCCCGGTCCGGGGCATGAGCGTCTTGCTCGGCCGGGCGATGGTGTTTCTTCTACGGCTCCCGTTCGTGATCCTCGGCGTGACGTTCCGCCTGACCGGCTACCTCGTGGTGGCCCTGCTGCTCCTGCTGCTCCTCTTTGCGTTCCTGAGTGTCTTCACGACGGGTGCTCCGGTCTGATCCCTGACCCATGTCCCACGACATCTCGAAGCTGCAGGCGATGGACGAAGATGCCTGGGCCGGCCTGCAGGAGGAGTACTTCCGCCGGATCTTCTTCTACGTGAAGCGCTACGTCGCCAACCGCGACACGGCCGAGGACCTGACCCAGGACGTGTTCCTCGGGGCGGTCCGCGGCATCGGCACCTTCGATCCGGTCTTCACGCTCGACCAGTTCCTGTTCGGCATCGCCCGGAACCGCGTGATCGATCACTACCGCAAGCACAAGATCGCGCTGATCCCGGCGAAGGCGGACGAGGACGGCGACAAGAGCGCGATCTGGCTCGAGAACATGACCGCGGAGCGCGTGCAGGCGCCGGCACAGGAAGTCGTCGCGAGCGAGAACCTGCGCCGGCAGCGGCAGGTCCTCGCCAAGATCCTCAAGGAGTTCGTCGGCGAGCTCTGGCAGGCCGGCGAGCACAAGAAGCTGATGGTGCTCGAGTACCTGTTCGTGCTCGGCGGCAGGAACAAGGAGGCGGCCAACCGGTTCGCGATCGCCGACGAGAAGGCGGTTGCGGGCATCAAGTTCCGCGCGATCGAGAAGCTGCGTGCCCTCGCGCGCCAGAACGACCCGAACCACTCGCTCTTCCTCGGGCTCTGGGCGCCCGGATCGCGATGACGCACTCCGGCGAGGACCAGGCCATCGAGTTCACGGTGGCATCGCTCTGGCGCGAGGCGCGGATCTCCTGTCCGCACCCGGACATCCTCAAGGCCTACCTCGCCGAGTCGCTCGACCCGGGGGCGGCCGAGTTCGTGACCTTCCACATCCACGAGAGCAGCTGCCCGTACTGCGCGGCGACGGTCGACGACTTCCGGGCCCAGGAAGCGGCCTCCCGCCAGACTCCGTTGCAGGATCTGCGCGATCGCCTGTTGCGCTCGACCGTGACTGCTCTGCGCAAGGTCTCGGGCGCCTGAGCGACCCGGCCGTCCGGCGCGCACCCCGGCCCGCGCCAGGTTCTCGCCGCGGCCGAAATAAACGGGGCCGCCTCCCGCACTGAGCCGCATGTGAGCCGCGACTGGCTCGCCTGACTTCACCTCTACGGAGACATACACAATGCTGAAGCTCATCAAGTGGACCCTGATCGGGGGAGTGGGTGTGGCCTCGCTCGGTTTCTTCCTGTTCGGCGACCACGCCACGAGCTACCTGCAGACCATGACCGGTTCGGTGCGCGATTCGGTTCGCGGCAACATCCCGGTCCAGTTCGAACTCAAGCGGGCCGAGAAGCTGATCAAGGCGATCGAGCCCGAGATCGACGGCTGCAAGCGCGATGTCGCGCGCGCCGAAGTGGAACTCGAGAACCTGACGGCCGACGTGCTGCGGCTCGAAGACCAGGTCGCGAAGGCCGAGAAGAAGCTCAAGGTCAACGCCGGCGTGACCGTGGCCAGCACCGGCGCGATCTCGGTCCAGCTCGCGAACTACGACGTGTCGCGGCGCCGCGCCGAGATCGATCTCGAGCGCACGTTCGATGCCTACCGCAACCACGTGGCCTTGCTGCGCGGCAAGAAGGCACTGATCGAGAAGCAGTCCCGCGCGGTCGCGGCGGCCCGCCAGCGCCTCGATGCCGTGCGCACCGAGAAGTCCCGGCTCGAGGACACGGTCAGCACGCTCAAGACGCAGAAGGCACAGCTCGACGCGCTCGCGGCCGGCAGCAAGCGCTTCGATCTCGACGACACGAACCTCAGCAAGGCCAAGGAAGTCCTGACGGAGGTCAAGAAGCGCCTGGACGTCGCCCAGAAGATGCTCGAGGACGACACCCTCTTCGCCGGTGGCGAGGACGACCTCGCCCGGTCGAGCCGCGACATCACGAAGGAGATCCGCGAGCACTTCGCGACGGGCGGACCCGCCGCCTGCGTCGAGCCGGTCGTGACCGCGACGGAGTCCGGGACGCAGTCCAAGTAGGAACCGCCCGGCGCGCCGCGTGCGCGTCGGCGGTGTGCGGATCAGCGGGGAGCTGCGTGCTCCCCGCGCGCGTTCACGGGCGGGCCTGGCCCTGCGCGGCGGCCGGATTGCGGATGGAGTCGATCCGCCACTCGCGCGCGAAAGTCAGCTCCTCGACCTGGCCCGGCGCGGGAACCGCGAGCCTGACGCGCTGCAACTCGCTCGCGGGCAGGAACGCGGCGAGACCGGGCCGGGAAGCGGCCGAACCTGCCTCGAACAGCGCCGCGATGTCTGCGACCGAGCGCGTGCGGCGCACTCGCCCCTCATCGGTCCGGATCGTCAGCAGCCATACCGGATCGGCGACCAGTTCGAACTCGAGGGTCTCGCCGGCGATCGCGAGGGCGACCGACTGCCGGTTGTCCGCCGTGGCGCGGAACGGTCCGACCTCGGCCCGCCCGAGCAGGTGCAGGGGCCCGTACTGGTCCTTGAGCTTCTCCCAGGCGACGGCCGCTTCGAGGCGTCCGGGCAGCTGGTTCCGCGCCAGGAATCGATCCGACAAACAGTCGTAGATCACATCGGGGCGGTTGCGGCGGGCGGCCTCGCGGAAGGTGGCCACGGTCGCTTCGGGACTGCGCTGCGAAGCCTGGATCCACGGGCTCTCGTCGGGACCGCAGAAGACCGCGGCCAGGGCGCAGCAGCCCGGCGTCGGCAGGAGGGCCAGCAAGGGCCAGAGCGAGCGAGGGTTCGGCAGCATCGGCAGCGTCGAGATCGAATTGTGCGGAGGCTATACTCCCTCGCCGCGTTTGACGCCTCCGTGTTCCGAGACATGGTCCGACTCACCCTGCGACCGAGACCGGATCGGGCGCGCGTAGGAACCCCAGGAAGCCTTCGATGAGACTTCGAGTGTCGTTCGTCCTTGCCCTGCCTCTCACCCTTGTGACTGCGTGCCTGTCCTCCGCCCAGGAGGGTCAAGTCCGCCCTCCGGGGAGCCCGGACCTGGAGACGACGAAGCCGGATGCCGGGCGGAACCAGGCCGGCCAGCCGGTGCAGCAGCCGCAGTCGCAGCCCACGACCTTCGAAGAGGGCGGAGGCAACGCCTGGTTCGAGAAGACCAAGCTCTACCTCGGGACCTTCTACGAAGAGGAGGAAGCCGTGGGCACCTTCCGCTTCAAGAACCCGGACAAGCAGGAACACAAGTTCACGGGGCTCACCGCGAGCTGCACCTGCGCGAAGGCGATCTTGAAAGTCGGCGATCGCGTCTACCACCACAGTTCCGAGGGTGGCAAGGGTCCGCAGCTGCACCGCGTGTCGCAGAAGAACGGCGTCGAAGAGCGCGATCTCGTGTCCCACATCACGATCGGTCCGGAGGAATCGGGGACGGTCGAGGTGCACATGAAGATGGCCGGGCACCAGGGTGACAAGGACGCCAACATCCAGCTGCAGACCTCCGACGAGAAGCTGCCCGCGATCAGCCTCAACTGGCGCGCGACCGGAGCCGTCTACTTCCTCGTCGATCCGCCGGACATCTCGCTCAACGAGATGACCTGGCAGGACAAGCGCGTGTTCACGTTTCGCGTCACCTCGCCGCTGAAGCCGGACTTCAACCTCGTCACGTTGGAGAACAAGCCGCCGAAGGCCGAGGTGAAGTTCGAGAAGGAGCTCAAGGAAGGCCGTGCCGTCTGGACCGTGACTGGCACCTATGGCCCGAACCTCGAGGAGAAGGACGGCGGGGGCGAGATCTCGATCAAGAGCGATGCCCAGGGCAAGGTCGTCAAGATGCGCTTCGCGGCGTTCGTCAAGGGCCCGCTCAAGCAGACCCCGAGCGGCTTCGTGAGCTGTGGCGCGATCCGGCAGGGGACCGAAGGCAAGTTCCAGGTCTATTTCTGGCCGACCGACGGCTTCGAACTCGACGTGACGAAGGTCGAGTTCGTGCGCCTCGACAAGGGCACCGACCCGAACTGGCTGTCGTCGAAGGTCAGCAAGGGCGTCAAGTACAAGGACCCGCTGACCCGCGAAGAGACCGAGCGGGCGACGCAGGTCGAGATCGTCGTCTCCAAGGACGCGCCCAAGCGCGCCCAGGTGCGCGGCACGGTGCGGATCCATCTGAACCACCCGAAGGCGCCGGTCCGCGAAATCGACTTCAACGGGTTCATCCGTTGACCGCGGCGCGGCCGACCCTCGCCTCGTTGCTGCTCGAGGCCGGTCTGCTCGACAAGGACCGCCTCGATCAGGCCAACGCGTTCAGTCGCGCGCGTGGGGTGCCGCTCGAGCGGGCGCTGGTCGCCCTGAACCTCTGCGCCGAAGACGCGGTCTATCGCCAGCTCGCGAAGGTCGCCGGGTTGCCGTTCGCCGACCTCGCGAAGGCGAAGCCGGCCGCCGACGTGGTCTCGCGCTTGCCGAAGGACCAGGTGCTGCAGAACCAGGCGCTCCCGGTCATGGTCAAGGATGGCAGGCTCTTCGTCGCGATCGACGATCCGTTGAAGACCTACGTGGCCGACCACCTCGCGTTCCTGGCCGGGTGCGAGGTCCGCTGCGCGCTCGCCGCACCGGCTGCGCTGAAGGAGGCGCTGGGTCGCCTCGACGACGACCGCCGGGCCGCGGGCCAGCAGGCCAAGGCCACGGCCAAGGCCGGGCAGGAGGACCCGGATGCGCCGATCGTCAGGCTCGTGCACAAGACGGTCGAGGAAGCGCTCGCTGCCCGGGCGAGCGACATCCACATCGAGCCCTTCGAGAAGCGCATCCGCGTGCGCTACCGGGTCGATGGCGTCCTGCGCGAGGAGGCGTCGCTCGACCAGGCCCTGCTCGGGCCGCTGACCTCCCGCATCAAGATCCTGGCGGCGATGGACATCGCCGAGAAGCGCAAGCCGCAGGACGGGCGCATCGAGTTCCGCGCCTCCGACCGGACGATCGACATCCGCACCTCGGTGCTGCCCGGGAACCATGGCGAGACGATCGTCATGCGCCTGCTCGACAAGGAGCGCAACCTGCTCTCCCTCGACGCGCTCGGCTTCGACGGCGAGGACAACCAGCGCTTCCAGCGGATCATCCGCCGGCCGAACGGGATCTTCCTGGTCACCGGACCGACCGGGTCCGGCAAGACGACCACGCTCTATGCGGCACTCAAGCAGTTGAACCGGCCCGACGTGAAGATCATCACGGCCGAGGATCCGGTCGAGTTCAACCTCGCCGGCATCAACCAGTGCCAGGTGAAGGCCGCGATCGGTCTGTCGTTCGCGCGCATCCTGCGCGCGATGTTGCGCCAGGCCCCGAACGTGATCCTGGTCGGCGAGATCCGTGACCGCGAGACCGCCGAGATCGCCGTGCAGGCAGCCCTGACCGGCCACCTCGTGTTCTCGACCTTGCACACGAACGACGCCCCGTCGGCGATCACGCGTCTGATCGACATGGGGGTCAAGCCCTTCCTCGTCTCCGCGGCGCTGCAGGCGGTGATGGCGCAGCGCCTGATCCGCGTGCTCTGCCCGTCCTGCCGCCAGGCGTACGAGCCGTCCGCGGTGGAACTGCGGCAGATCGGCCTCGCGCCGGCGGACCTCGGTGGCGCCAGGCTCTACCGCGCCGGCGAGTGCGACGCCTGCGACGGCTCCGGCTATCGCGGCCGCCTCGGCATCTTCGAACTCATGGCGATGGACACCGAGCTGCGCGAGATGACGTTCCGCCGCGAGCCGACCGTGCGCATCTCCGAATACGCGCGCACGTCGGGGGGGATGACGACGTTGACGATGGACGGCGTGAAGAAGGTCCTTGCCGGCAAGACGTCGGTCGAGGAGCTGTTGCGCGTCACGGCGGCGATGTAAGAAGAACGCATGGTCGACATCTTCCCGATCCTCGATGCGTGCATCGAGCAGCGCGCCTCCGACGTGCACCTCTCGGTGGGCAGGCGGCCGGTGCTGCGCATCCACGGTTCGCTGATCGAGATCGACGGACCGACCCTGACCAAGGAGCACCTGCTCGCCCTCTCGAAGCAGATCCTCCCCGAGCGCAACGCGAGGGAACTCGAAGAGGTCGGCACGACCGACTTCGGCTATCCGTACAAGGACCGGATCCGTTTCCGCACGAGCGTGCTCACGCAGAAGGGCTGTCGCGCGGTCGTGATGCGTCTGATCCCGAACAAGCTGCTCTCGTTCGAGCAGATCGGGCTGCCAGCAGCCGTGTGCGACCTGCTGACGATGCACCGCGGCCTCGTGCTCGTGACCGGACCGACCGGGTCGGGCAAGACCACGACCCTCGCGACGATGCTCGACTGGGTCAACCAGAACCGCGACGTCCACATCGTCACGATCGAGGACCCGATCGAGTTCTACCACGAGCACAAGAAGTCCCAGGTCACGCAGCGCGAAGTGGGGGCCGACGTGCCGACCTTCGCCGAAGCCATGCGGCGCGTGCTGCGCCAGGACCCGGACGTGATCCTGCTCGGGGAGATGCGCGACCTCGAGACCACGTCCTCGGCGATCACCGCGGCCGAGACCGGACACCTGGTGTTCGGAACGCTGCACACGACCGGGGCGGCCCGCACCGTCGACCGGATCATCGATCAGTATCCGACCGCGCAGCAGGAGCAGATCCGTTCCCAGCTCGCGGTGGCGCTCGTCGCCGTGATCTCGCAGATCCTGCTGCCGACGGCCGACGGCAAGGGTCGCGTCGCGGCGTTCGAGATCATGCTCACGACGCCGGCGATCGAGAACCACATCCGCAAGTGCGAGACCTTCAAGATCCCCTCGGTGATCCAGACCAGCAAGTCACAGGGCATGCAGGTGATGGATGACGCGTTGCTCAAGCTCTATGCGACGGGCAGGATCGGCAAGCAGGAGGCGCTCGAGGCCGCGTTCGATCGCAAGTCGATCGAGCAGCGGATCGGTGGGGGAGCCTGAGCCCGGATGGCGCCGCGGCGACTGATCGGACAGATCCTCAAGGACCTCGGAGTCGCGCACGAAGGCGCGATCCAGGAGGCGCTCGCGATCCAGCAGGAACGCAGCGGCAGGATCGGCGAGATCCTGATCTCGCTCGGTCACATCACGAAGCAGGACCTCGCGCGGGCCCTCGCGACCCAGGCGGGGATGCCGTTCCTGGATCTCGCCAAGCAGCCGCCGACGCCCGAGGCCCTGCAGCGCGTGGACGCGATGACGGCCCGCGCCTTCGGCGTGCTGCCGTTGGCGGTGCAGGGGGGCGAGCTGCTGGTCGCGCTCGCCGACCCGATGAACGCCTCGGTGCTCACCGACCTCGAGTTCACGAGCGGCCTCAAGGTGAAGGGCGCGGGCGCGGACGAGGATGCGGTGCGCGCGGCGATCGACCGCCACTACCAGGAGGACGCGCAGAAAGCCAAGGACCAGCTCAAGAACCTCGTCGCCGAGTTCCGGCAGCAGGCCGGCAAGCTCGACCTCGAGGACAAGAAGGCGATGGCCAGCGCCGCGCCGGTCGTCAAGCTGCTGAACTACATCCTCTACCAGGCGATCCGCGACAAGGCTTCGGACATCCACCTCGAGCCCTTCGAAACCGACTTCAAGATCCGCTATCGCGTCGACGGCGTGCTCTACGAGCTCGAGGCGCCGCCCCCGCACCTGGCGGTGGCGCTGATCGCGCGGGTCAAGGTCATGGCCGACCTCGACATCGCCGAGACCCGCCTGCCGCAGGACGGCCGTATCGAGCTCACCGTGGGCGCGCGCCCGGTCGACTTGCGCGTGTCGACGCTGCCGACGATGTACGGCGAGTCCACGGTGATGCGCATCCTCGACCGTTCGGTCGTGTCGTTGTCGTTGGACAACCTCGGGTTCTACAACGAGGAGAAGGCCGCGATCCGGCGCCTGATCGACCTGCCGCACGGGATCGTGCTCGTGACCGGACCCACGGGGTCGGGCAAGACGACCACGCTCTATGCGATGCTCAACGAGGTCAACAAGGAGGACATCAAGATCATCACGGTCGAGGACCCGGTCGAGTACGACCTCGAAGGGATCGTGCAGATCCCGGTCAACGAGGAGATCGGCGTCACCTATGCCAGCGTGCTGCGCACGATCCTGCGTCAGGACCCGGACCTGATCCTGGTCGGCGAGATCCGGGACCGGGAAACCGCACAGACCGCGATCGAGGCGTCCCTGACCGGCCACCTCGTGTTCTCGACGCTGCACACGAACGATGCGCCATCGGCGATCACGCGCATGATCGACATCGGCATCGAGCCGTTCCTGCTGACGGCCACCGTGCAGGCGATCCTCGCGCAGCGCCTCGTGCGCAAGATCTGCACCCAGTGTCGCGTGTTCTACGAGCCCGCGGACGACCTGCTGCGCGAGCTGGGTCTGCGCGCCGACGAGGTCGTCGGCAAGAAGTTCGCCCAGGGACGCGGCTGCGAGAGCTGCAACTTCACCGGCTTCCGCGGCCGGATGGCACTGCCCGAGGTGCTGCAGCTCGACGACCGCATGCGTGGCCTGATCCTCGACAGCGGGAGCACGACCGCGCTCGGCGAGGCGGCGCTCGAGGCCGGCATGCGGACGCTGCGCCAGGCCGGCCTGCGCGCGATCTACGACGGGCACACGACGGTCGAAGAAGTACTGCGCGAGACCTTCTATCGCGACTGAGCCCTGGTCTCGGGAGTGGATCAGCGCGAGGCTGTCGCTATAGTCCCCGACCTTTTTCCAAGCCCACGAAATGAAGCTCCACGTCCGCCGCTCGAACCTCAAGCGCAAGAAGAAGGTCGGCTACCGCACGCGATCCAAGACCGCCGGTGGCCGCAAGGTCATCAAGCGGAAGATCCGCCGCTCCGGGAAGTTCCGCGTCGGCTGAGCGCGGCGCCCGGACCGCTGGCGCATTCAGGCCCCTGGAACCCTCAGGCCCCAGGAATCTGCCGCTTCAGGTAGGCCATGTCCGAGGCGAAGGTCGCCAGCGCTTCCTGATCGCTCTTGTGGATGCGCGTGTAGGCCGCGCTCACGCGGATGTTGCCGTCCTGCGCGTCCTGGATGTCGGTCACCTTGGCGACGACGTCGAAGTGGCCCTTCTTGAACATCTTGACCTGGAACTTGAGCGTCAGCTCGGCTCCCGAGGCGAAGAGGTCACGCGCCTGGGCGGTCGACAGGCCGTACTTCTTGCCTGACCAGAGGAAGGTGAGCTTCGAGCCGTCGACGTTGCACATCGTGCCGACCAGGGCCTTCTTGCCCCCGAGGTGCCGCTGCACGAGGTCGGCGCTGAGCCCGATCAGGACCTTCTCGGTGTCGAGCGGACCCTCGGTCGCGAACTCGGCCTGGTTCAGGGCCTTGATCACGTACTTGACGGCCTGCTCCTCTTCGTCGAAGAGCGGCACGAGCTGGTTGATGCCGAGCTTGCCGATGATCTCCTTCGCGAAGGGCGACGGCTTGCTGACGACGAGCTCGCCGCCGTTCGCGCGGCAGTTCTTGTAGACCTTGATGATCGCGCCCAGCGCGGTCGAGTTGATGAACTTGACGAGCCGCAGGTTGAGGATCACATAGACGATGCCCTGGTCGAGCAGGCTGTCGACCTCCTGTTCCAGCGCCGTGCAGTAGAACGTGTCGAATTCGCCCTTGAGCGTCAGGATCGCGTAGTCATCGAGGACGGATTTGTCGATTCGCATTCTGTTGTTGCGGCTTGCGCCGCCGTTGGAGAAAGTCCGGTCGGCGGATTCTGACGGACTGTCCCGGGACGTGCAATCCGCTTGCCTGCGTCCAGCACCCATGAAGCGCTTTTTTTTCTGGAACCGAGACGAGCCGCAGAAGCCGGCAGACCAACGCGATCGGGGAGGACAAGGTGACTCGGCCGGGTTGATGACCGGCAACCCGGCGGAGGACGAGCGCTCCTTGCGGATCCTGCTCGAGAGCATCGCCGAGGTCGGGTCCAGTCTCGAACTCGACCAGGTGCTGGGCGGCATCGTCGACAAGTCGCTCCAGGTCACCGACGCCGAGCGCGCGCTCCTGCTGCTGGGCCCGAGCCCGGACGAGCTGCAGATCAAGATCGCGCGCGCCCGCGAGGGCGGGGACCTGACCATCGACCAGCAGTACAGCACCAGCGTCGTGCGGCGCTCGCTGACCGAGGGCCAACCGGTGCGCTCCGTGGTCCAGTCCGACCGTGAGGCGCTCGAGCTGGGCCAGTCGGTCTTCGACCTCAAGCTGCGCGCGGTGATGTGCGCGCCGCTGCAGGTCAAGGACAAGACGATCGGCGCGATCTATGTCGACTCCCGCGGCCAGCGCCGCGAGTTCTCGGCGCGTGACCTCGCGCTCTTCGGTGCCCTCTCGGCCCAGCTCGCGATCGCGGTCGAGAATGCGCGGCTGCTGCAGGACTCGTTGGCCAAGATCCGGCTCGAGAAGGACGTGGAGGTCCTGAAGCGGATCCAGCGCCACCTGCTGGCCCCGGTGCCCGAGCGCGTGCCTGGCCTCGAACTCGCGCTGCAGTACGTGCCGGTCGAGGGCGCCTCGGGCGACACCTACGACTTCGTGCCGTTGGGGGCCGGCCGCATGGCGTTCCTGATCGGGGACGTGACCGGGCACGGGATCGGCGCCGCCCTGCTCACGCATGCCGCCCAGGCCGCAATGCGCAGCTACCTCGAGCTCCTCGACGACGTGCAGCAGGTGGTGTCGCGGCTCAACAACCGGCTCGTGGCTGGCGTCGAGACCGGCAACTTCATGTCGCTCTTGCTCGTGATCGTCGACACCAAGGCGCGCACGCTGCACTACGTCAACGCCGGACATCCCGGATTGATCCACGTGTCCGCGGGTGGAGCGACCGAGCTCGAGAAGACCGGCATGGTGCTCGGCGTCGTCGCCGACCAGCACTACGCCGCCCGAGGCCCGATTCCGCTCGCGCCGGGCGACCTCTTGTTCCTGCGCACCGACGGCGTCGACGAGACGATGAACCCGTCGCGCGAGATCTTCGGCAGCGAGCGCCTGTTGGCGCTGCTCGGCAAGCAGCGCGGGCGCGCCGCCAAGGACGTGCTCGCGGCGGTCCACGCCGCGCTCACGGCCCATGCCGCTTCCCAGCCGTGGGAGGACGATCTGTCGATGATCGCGATCCGCATCCAGCCGGCATGAGCAGCCAGCGCAAGCTGATCGGCTCGGCTCTCGCCGCCGTGGTGCTGCTCGGCGCGGCATACGCCTTCACGCGCTGGCGCGAGCGCTCGAAGTTCGAGGAACGGATCGGCGCGCTGCTGAACCGCACGCAGGACGAGTTCGCCCAGCCCAAGCCCGACCGCGAGGCGATCGCGAACCTCGTGCGCGAGATCGGCAAGGATCCGGCGGCCGAGAGCGAACCGCGGCTCGTGCGCGCGCGGGCGCGGCTCGAGCTCCTGGCCGATCGTCCGCAGCGGGCGCGCGACATCCTGGTGACGATGGCGCTCGATCCGTCGGCCGCGCCCGAGGACCAACGCCTGCTGGCCGAGATCCTGCTCCGCCTCTACGGCCTGACCGGCAAGTCCGACGATGCATCGATCGGATTGCGCCTCGCCGAACGCCATTTCGAGGCGAGTGGGGAGGCGCGCTCCCTGTTCCTGGCGTGGCAGTTCGCGCGCCGCGAAGGGCGCGGCGACGAGGACGCGCGTCTCGCGGACCGCCTCGCGCGGGAAGCCGGCACTGCGATCGAGTCCAGGGTCGTAGCCAGCCTCCGGGCGCTCGACGTCGCACGCGGCGAACCGTCGCTCAGCGCCCTGCTCGAACTCGAGCGCGACCTGGGTCGCGCCGAGCCCGAGCTCGACTGGGCGATCACCCTGATGCAGCTCAAGTCCGGCCAGCCCGCGGACCTGGACGCCGCCTACGACCGCGCGCGCGAGGCCCTGCGCACGGCAGCCACCTGGTTGGACCTGCGCTACACGGCGGCGATCGCCTGCCATGCGCGTGGGCTCGGCGAAGAACGGGACCGCCATCTCGACTGGCTGCTCGAGCGGGCGCCGACCGACCCGCGGGCCCCCACCTGGCGGCAGCTGCGCGAGTCCCGACCCGGGAAATAGCGCGTCAAGGGCCCGCGCGCGCCGAGCCGATACATGGCGCGGCCATGGTCAGGTTCCTCTTCTGGTTCATGCTGCTCGGCGCCGTGCTCTTGCCGGCCAGCACCGGAACTGCCCAGAACGAACCTGCGGCGCCCGCCGCGGAGATCCACGTCGTCGCACAGCCCGAGGCTCCGCGCGGCCCGGATCGGCACCTGGTCCG
>CAZSKV010000689.1:0-2239 GCA_964607495.1 uncultured candidatus Brocadiaceae bacterium | reverse complement strand
GAGCTGACCGGGCAGGCCCTGCTCGACGGCACCTACACCGTGGGCCTCTACTTCGGCTGGAATTACACGGTCGATGGCGAAGCCAAGCGCGACGCGGGCAACGCGGTCTTCGATTACCTCTTCGGCTCGGCGACTGCGGTGACCGCGCGCGAGGCGGTCAAGCAGGACAACTGCAACCGCTGCCACACCGACCTGCAGGCCCACGGGGGCCTGCGCAAGAAGGTCACGCTCTGTCTGCTCTGCCACACTGCCGGTGCCGAGGACAAGAACAACCCGGCGGTCGAGGGCGGCACGCCGGACGTGACGATCGACTTCCGGGTCATGATCCACAAGATCCACTCCGGCGAGCACCTGCCTTCCGTGCAGGGCGTGGCCACGAACAGCGACGGCTCGCGCAACTACGGCGCAACAGCCAAGCCGTACAAGGTGGTGGGCTTCGGCGACTCGGTCCACGACTTCTCGGGAGTCGCGTTCCCTGCCTGGCCGCACGCACTCGTTGCGACTCCCCGCGACTACGGCTGGACGGGGCTCGGCGCGACGAACCAGGCCAAGGAAGACCTGATCCGCACCGGTCCATCCAACTGCATCGTGTGCCACGGTGATCCGGACGGTTCGGGGCCATTGACCGCGCCGGCGCAGGGTGATCTGCACAAGGCCCAACCGACCCAGCACGCATGCGGCTCCTGCCACGACGACATCGACTGGAGCCGGCCCTACACGTCGAACCAGCAGACCATGCCGCTGCAGACGAGCAACAGCACCTGCGTGCAGTGTCACCCGGTTTCCGGAAGCAACCTGGCGGTCGAGGATGCGCACCTGCACCCCCTGAACAACCCGACCTTCGATCCGGGGCTGGTCATGGACGTGACGGCACTCACCGAGGCCGGCTCCCACAACAGCGACGGGACCATCGACCCGGGCGAGAAGATCGCGGTCACCTTCACGATGAAGAACGACGCCGGCGCAAACGTCCTGCCCGCCGACATCGGCAGCATCTCGGTGGACGTCTCGGGTCCGACCAGCAACTACAACCTGGTGCTCAGCACCTCGATCCCGCCGGCGATGCTCACGGGTTCACAGCCGTACACCGTGAACTTGCCGATGAACGTCCTGTTGGAGCGGGTGGGAGTCTCCACTGCTGCACTGGAGACGTTCACCAGCGCCTACAGCCCGCACTGGAACGTGACTGGTGCTGCGACCTCGGTTCTGGTCCGAACCGCCACCTCGACCACGACGACGCTCTCGGCCGCCACCCAGGCGCCGCAGAACTACATCGACGTGGCCAGCTCGGCCGGGTTCGTGCGCAACGACTACATCGTGATCGACGACGGTCTCGGCACCGAGGAGTACGCGCGCATCCAGTACGTGGACGGCACCCGGCTCTGGTTCGCCTCTGCCGGCAACACGACCTACAAGCCGGGGCTGCTGCTCGCGCACGCCAACGGTGCGGGCGTGAAGAAGGTCACGCTGACCGCCAAAGTGGTCACGACCGACTACACGCTGAATGCCGCGACCGGCGTGATCACCGAGGTCACCGAGTTCGGCGCGGGCAACGTCGTGCTCTGTTCCTACACGTCCGACTTCGTGATGCCGACGGTCTACCCGCTGCCGCTGAACGCCTCGCCGGACCTCGACGAGACCGACGGCAAGTGGACCGGCAAGACGATCGTGGACGGCACCTACACGCTCGGCTTCTGGGCCTCACGGACCCTGAACCTCGTCCTCTACGGCGAGACCAACAGCTACCGTTCGACGGCGGAAACCGATCTGGTCGACTTCCTCGTGGGATCGGCCACGACGATCGAGCCCTACGCGCTGATCTCGAGCAGCACGAACTGCTACAACTGCCACCAGGAGTTGTCGTTCCACGGCACGGGCCGGCGTGGGTTCCAGGCCTGCGTGGTCTGCCATGGCAGCGCCGGCCCGGAGGACCGCCCCCGCTATGTCGCGGGCAACGCCCCGGCCACCACGGGGACGACGATCACGTTCCGGCAGATGCTGCACAAGATCCACATGGGTGAGGAGCTGGCAAACGCCTCGAGCTACCAGATCGTGGGTTACGGCTCGGGTACCTACCCAAACAACTACGGGGTCAGCACGTTCGAAGAAGTGCGCTTCCCCGCGTTCCCGGGCGGCGTCCGCAACTGCACCAAGTGCCACGGCGCGAGCAACAACTCCTGGAAGGCCCCCGCCGTGCGCGCCCATCCGACACAGCAGACCCTGCCGGTGCAGCGCGGCC
>CAZSKV010000688.1:0-8288 GCA_964607495.1 uncultured candidatus Brocadiaceae bacterium | reverse complement strand
GCCTCGACCTCAGGTGACCAGGACCTGCCCGCGACGTGCAGTGCGTGGCCTAGGTGACGTAGGCGTCGACTCGGGTCTCGAGGGTGCCCATGGCGGATGGCGCGGCAGGCGGAGGATTCTATGCGGCGCCAGGTGCATTCCCTGCCGCGACCATCAGGTTCCAGCGGTCACACGCCGTTTCTGGACGTCGGGAGCCTCCGCACGCTGCCACCGAACCCGGATCCGGCTGCGCCGGCTCCAGTGCGCTGCGCGTGGGCGCTGGCGGGCGCGCACGGGCGCGCCGGCCAATCACTCCGGCAGCAGCTTCCAGCGCCGCAGCAGGAAGTACTCGTTGTACGGCCGGTCGTCCGTGATCCTGACCTGCAGGTTCTGGCCCAGCCACGGCTCGATCGGGCTCTCCTTGGCGAGCACGGCCCCGATGTAGCTCGTGAGATCCTGCTGGGGACTCCACTCGAGCAGGTCCCGCCGCGCCCGCTCGGGCATGCGTTGCACGAATCCCGCCGCGGTCAGGGATTCGATCGGCTCCATCGAGGCGAGCAGATGGATCCCCCAGTTCTCGATCGACCCGAAACAGCGCACGTGCGGGAACGAGTCCCGCAGCGAGCGCACGATCGCGTGGATCGTGGCCGGGGTCGCGACCGGGATCCAGGCCTGCAGGATGCCGCCGGGATTCAGGTGCCGCTTCGCGACCTCGTATAACCCCTCCGAGTAGAGCAGGCTGGAGCCGGCGGCCTCCACCGGGGGCGGAGGATCGATCACGATCACGTCGTACTTCCCGCGGGTCCGCGCGAGGAACCTCCGGCCATCGTCGATCACGATGTGACCCTTGGGATCCTGCAGACTCGCCGCGGCATCCGCGTGATAGAAGCGGAACGACTCCTTGACGCTCGGCACGAGTTCGACGGTCGTCGTCTCGATGCCCCAGCTCAGCGCCGAGCGGAAGCTCGTGCCCATGCCGAAGCAGATGATCAGCGCCGATTGCGGCGGCGTGCGGTGGAACGCCAGCGGCATGTGCACCATGAACTTGGTGATCGGGGTCAGCACGGTCATGCCGATGCCGTTCACCAGCAGCTCCTTGTCGAGCCCTTGGCCGGTCGCGATCACGGCGGCGGCGTGATCCCGCCGGATCTCCGTCGCCGGCGACTTCTGCCGCGCCCGGCTCTCGAAGTCGAGCGCGAAGAACGCCGCCCAGACCGTGCATGCGACCGCCAGGGCACCGGCGGTCCACTGCTGCGCGCCAGCGCGCGCGCGCCAGTTCAGCGCCTGGAAGGCCAGGAACGGCAGCGCCAGGAGCACCAGGGCGTGGCGTTCGCTCATCACCGGCAGCAGCAGATACGAAGCCACGAGCGGACCGGCGATGCAGCCGAGGACGTTGAGCGCGTAGACCCGGCCCGCGCCCGCGGGATTGCCGGCCGCATAGGAATCGATCAACTGCGGCGTCAGGTAGCCGAGCGCGGCGCAGAACGGGCAGATGCTCGCGAGCAGTCCGAGCCGGTTGCCGAAGCGCAGCAACCCGGTCCAATCCTCAGGGTTCACGATCCGCGGGTCGTTGACCAGCACCGGCAGGACGGCCACGACCGCGAGGAAGGCGATCACGCTGGCCGGGGTCCGCGGCCTGCCGCGGCGCAGATCCCACCGGTAGATCAGCGAGCCGACGAAGGTCGCGGCCAGGTAGGTGAAGACCACCGCGGCGAACGAATACACCTGCGTGCGCAGCACCGGCGTGAACGCCCGGGACCAGACCACCTCCATCGCCATGGCGATGAATCCCGTGGAGAACAGCAGCCACCTGGTCATCCCGGCGCCGAGCGTCCCGGCTGGGGCGGGCGCTGCCTCCGCATCCGGCGCCGGGCGCGTCCTTGCCGCGGCGATCGCGGCCCCACCGCCGCGCGATCCAAGCCACGCGCTGACGAGCACGATCGCGAAGTTCCCCGCCGCGGCGACCAGGAGCGTGGCGCTGAAACCCAGGAGTTCGATCAGGACGACCGCCGTCACGATCGTCCCGGCCATCGCGCCGAGCACATTCGCCAGATAGAGATAGCTGAAGCTGTCCGCGTTGCGCGCATCCTGCTCGCGCACGTACGCCATCATCAGCGGGTACGTCGCGCCCATGCAGACGCACCACGGCAGGATCGACAACCCCAGGACCAGCGCCGAGAGCGACAGGTAGGCGACCGAATCGGTCTCGCCGGCATCGAGCAGGAACTGCTGCCCGAGCGCGAACATCCGCGGCACCGCGAACGCGCTGATTCCGATGAGCAGTTCGACGCCCGCGTAGAACCATGCCGGGGACAGGCCGGTCCGGCGCGCGAGACCGGCGACCGAGGCTCCACCCAGCCACGAGCCCACGGAGAGCCCGAGCATGAACACCGAGAGGACCACGGACAGGACCGGCGTGATGATCCCGAACGCGGCGAACGCCATGCGCGTCCACACCACCTGGTAGACGAGCCCGGAGAACCCCGACACGAAGAAGAGTCCGAACAGCAACCGACGGACGGACCGGCTCATTTCGCTTGGCTCGTGCAGGATGTGGTTCTCCAGGTCAGGTCCGCATGATGGATTGCGCCGCGCAGCGATGCAATCTCGGGATCCGACCGTGGCGAACGAGCACCTCGCTCACCAGGGCCGTGCCAAGGCATCGGCAATCCGCGCCCGCGAGGTGAAACCCCCGACCACAGCCGCCTAGAGCGCGCCGAGGATCGCCTCCAGGGCGTTCGCGAGCGTCGCGTTGGCGCGGTTCGCGCCAGCATCGAGCACGAAGGTCTGCACGTAGAGCCGCTGTCCGATCAGCGCCGGTGCATTCGGCACCGGCACCTGCAGCGTGCCGACCCCGTTCGTGTTGGTCATCGGCAGGGTCGCGTCCACGCTCGTGCGCAGGAGGCAACCGGTCATCCCGACGACGCTCAGGTCGAAGGGCAAGGGCAGCGTCCCCCACTGCTGGTTGGAGGCCCCGAGCAGCAGCGTCAGCGGCGCGGTGACCGGCACGGCCTGCACTTCGAACTCCAGGTTCTGGCCGATCCAGGGCAGTGAGCTGTTCCTGGTGCCGAGGGACGGCGTGCCGGCCGTGCCCAGGCAGCCGGTGCCGAGCCGGTTGACCTGGCCGGGATTCGGCGTGAAGAACTCCCAGGTGTCATTGGTGAATGCCGTGTCATAGCCACCGGCCATGACCAGGCGCTGGCGGACCAGGTCGTAGGCCATGGTATGGCCGCTGCGTCCGGTCGGCGCCGCGGTCACCGCGTGCAGGTTCCAGTTCGTGCCGTCGTAGTCCCAGGTGTCGTTCGTGATCGGATACCCGGAGAAGAGCGTCGCCCGCTGCCGGTTAGCGTCGTAGGCCATCGTGTGGCCGCCGCGTGGCGTCGGCGCGGCCGTCGTCGTGACCCTGGTCCAGTCGCTGCCATCCCACTCCCAGGTGTCGTTGAGCGGCACCCCGAGCCCCTGGCCCTGGAAGCCGCCGAACATCACGACCTTCTGCCGCACGCGGTCGTAGACCAGCGTGAAATCGCGGCGCACGGTCGGCTGCGTCGCCGGCGTGCGCTGCGTCCAGTTCGTTCCATCCCATTCCCAGGTGTCGCCGAACACCGCCACGGTGTCATGGCCGCCGAAGAGCAGGACCTTCTGCCGCGCCTCGTCGTAGACCATCGCGTGGTCGTTGCGCACGCTCGGACTCTGCGCAGGCGTGAGTGCCTGCCAGTTCGTGCCGTCGAACTCCCAGGTGTCGTTCATGTGGCCGGAGTTCGTGGCAGTCGAACCGCCGAAGACCACGACCTTGCCGCGCAGCAGGTCGAAGGCCGCGCCATGCCGCAAGCGCGGGCTCGGGCTGTTGACCGGCGTCGCCTTGGTCCAGGTCGTGCCGTCGTAGCCCCAGGTCTCGTTGAGCAGCTGGCTGCCGGACGTCGCGCCCCCGAAGAGCCAGGTCCGCGCGCGCAGCACGTCGTACACCAGCACATGGTCGGAGACGGGCGTGGGACTCGCGGTCGGCACGCGTTGCGTCCAGTCGCCCTGCGCGGCGAGCGGGCCGCAGACTGCGGCCACCAGGATGCCGAGGCCGGAGGAACGGAGGGAGGGGTCGCAAAGTGCTGGTTGCATGGTGGACTCCCGAGGACGTGGCCGGGACAGCGTAGGCGGATCCGCGGCGCACCGGAAGCGGCCAGGCCTCCCGGTCCCTCGGGCCGGGCTAGTGCGTCGCCCCGACGGGTCCACGGTAGCCGCGACAGACATAGAAGTCCGCCGTCAGCACCGTGATCCCCAGGCGCACGATCCGGATCGAGTCGACCTTCTCGACCGAGTGGAAGCAGGCGTGCGCGCGCATGACCTCGTCCGGACGGACATTCGGGCGGGGCAGCACGAAGATCGCGTCGTTCCCGACATGCTTGTCGGCACGCTCGGTGTAGTCGAACTCCAGGGCACGCTGTCCGAAGACGTTGCTGGCCAACGTGGGTTCGACGACTTCTCCGGGTTCCTCCTCGCGGAACGCCGGCGCCAGCACGGTCAGGTTGCGCAGCAGCTGCGCGGCATCGCGGTAGCCGGAGGCGAAGAAGAACACGTTGCCCTCGATGCCATCCTCGTGGTCGACCTTGGTCTCCCACTCCTCCGCGCGCCAGGCGATCTCCTCCCAGCCTGTCCACGAGCTGCCCCCGTGCTGCGGCACCAGACGAATCAGTGGCGCGACCAGGGTCAAGCCCACCGCCACCACGATCGCCCGCGGCACGAAGCGGCACAAGCGCGCGCAGCGCAGCGCGATGCCGCTCTCGCGACTCCAGAGCAGCAACGCGAGCAGCAGCGGGGCGTAGGCGGGGAGCAACCAATTGAGCTTCACCTGCACCCAAAGGGCGTTACACGCGAAGAAGAGCGGCAGCGGCAGACCGAAGCAGAGCAGGAGGCGCAGGCGCATGTCGCCACGCCAGGCCTCGCGTACGAGCCAGGGCATCGCCCAGACCAGCGCCACGAAGAGGACCGGATGGAAGACGCCGATCTGGCCCAGGACGAAGTCCCCGAGGAGGCGCAGTCCAAGGTGCCCGTGCTCGTAGCGATGCTCGGTCTGGAACCGGAACGAGGCGAAGTCGTGCTGCCAGTTCCAGATCACCACCGGCGCGAAGGTCAGGGCCGCGATCACGACCCCGACGTAGACCCCCGGCTTGCGCAGCTCCCGCCGCAGCACGGGGTCCAGCAGGATCGAGGCGGCGCCGCTGACCGCGAGGAACGCCGCCGTGTACTTGCTGAGCAGCGCGATCCCGGCCGCCAGCCCGGCCACCATCCACCAACCGATACCGCCGCCACTGCGCACCCGCCAGATCGCGAACATCACGAGGCCGTAGGCGCAGGCGAGTGGCGGATCGGGATTGGCGAGGAAGTGCGACGCCGCGAGCAGGGGCACGCCGACGCTCAGGACGATCCACGCCCGCTGCAGCTGCCGGTCGCCGCCGAGCTCGCGCAACAGGCGCAGGCCGATGTAGGTCGCGCCGACCGCGCACGCCAACGTCGCCGCGCGGATCCCGAGCACGCCGTCGCCGAACACGCTGGTCGCCAACCAGATCAACCAGGCGACCATCGGGGGATGGTCGAAGTAGCTCAGCGCCGGGTTCCGCGAGTACATCCAGTAGTAGGACTCCTGCGCGAACACGGGCATCGCGAGCACCAGGTAGAGCCCCAGCAGCGCCGCGAACGCGAGCCAGACTCCTGGCCTGGACCACAGGGTGCCGTCCCGGACGGCCTGGACTGCCTGCAGTTGCGTCGCGGGTACCGCCGGCCGTGTGGGCATCGCTGCCTGCATCGTAGCAGGAATCGCGTGGCGTCGCCGATCGCTAGGATGCGCGCACCATGCTGCGTGCGTCCTGCGTCCTGCTGCTCGGTCTCCACCTCGCCGGGCAGGAACCGGCGAATCTGGATTGGCGGCCGGTCACGCCGCTGCTGCAGAAGTACTGCTACGCCTGCCATGGCGAGGGTGAGGAACTCGAGGCCGACCTCGACCTGAAGACCCGCCCCTTCCTCGCCGACCGGGCCCGCACGATCGCCGTCTTGCGCGAGGTACGCGGCCTCTTGGCCCAGGGCGAGATGCCGCCCGAGGACGCGAAGGCGCAACCGGGCCTGGCCGAACGCAAGGCGCTGGTCCACTGGGTCGAGGCGCGGCTCGTGGAGTTCGCGCAGCACGGTGGTCTCGACCCGGGTCGGGTCACGATGCGCCGGCTCTCGCGCGCCGAGTACGCGAACTGCGTGCGGGATCTCTTCGGCATCACGACCGACGTCACGCGCGGCTTTCCGGCCGACGACCTCGGCCACGGCTTCGACAACCTGGGCGCAGCCGGCACGTTCTCGGTGCTGCACTTCGAGAAGTACGCGGCGGCCGCGCAGCGCATCGCCGCGCGGGCGCTGGCCCTGGCCGAACCGAAGACCACACGGCGGCACGAAGCCGAGACCCTGAACGTCGGCAAGGCCGCGAGCAGCGTGGAAGGCGAATGGCTCTGCCTGTGCGCGCCCGGTCCGGCGACCTTCACGTTCGCCGTGAAGCAGCCCGGGCGCTACCGGCTGCGCGTGCGCGCCGCCGGCCAGCTCGCCGGTCCGGAAGCGCCACGGCTCGTGGTCCTGGTCGATGGTCAGGTCCGGCTGACCGAGGCGATCCCCGAACCAAGGCCGACGGGCCGGGTGCTCGAACTCGAGTTGCCGCTCGGCGACGGCCGGCACGAACTCGGCTTCGACTTCCCGAACGACTGGTGGAAGCCCGAGGCGCCGGATCCGGCGCAACGCGATCGCAACCTGCTGCTCGACTGGTTCGAGTGGACCGGACCGCTGGATCCGCCGGTGCCGGCGCCCGGCAGCGCGTGGTTGCAAGCACTCGATCCAGGGCGCGGCACGCCCGCCGAGCGCGCGCGGCCGATCCTGGCCGAGCTGCTGCTGCGGACCTGGCGGCGGCCGCCGCAGCCGGCCGAGCTCGCGCGCCTCGTCGCCCTGGTCAGCGAGCAGGCCGCGGCCGGCGCCGAGTTCGCGCCGAGCCTCGCGTTCGGCATCGAGGCGGCGCTGGTGTCGCCGAACTTCCTGTTCCGCGTCGAGCCCGGTGGCCTGGGCCAGGACCAGCGTCCGGAGCCGCTCGACAGCTGGGCGCTCGCCACGCGGCTCGCGTTCTTCCTCTGGAGCAGCACGCCGGACCCGGCCCTGATCGCGCGCGCGGGCCGCGACGAACTCAGGGATCCGGCGCAGCTGCGCGTGGAGACCGCGCGCCTGCTCGCCGATCCGCGCGCCCAGGCGCTCGCGCGCAACTTCGCGGCGCAGTGGCTCGAGCTCCGCGAGCTCGACCAGGTGGCCCCCGACCGCAAGCGCTTCCCGTCGTTCACGCGCGAGCTGCGCCAGGACATGCGCGAGGAGACCGAGCAGCTCTTCCTCGCGGTCCTGCGCGAGGACCGCGACGTGCGCGAGCTGCTCGACCCCGAGTTCACGTTCCTGAACGAGCGCCTCGCCGAGCACTACGGCCTGCAGCGCGTGCGCGGCAAGGAACTGCGCCGGGTTGCGCTCGAGGATCGGCGCCTCGGAGGTCTGCTCGCGCAGGCGAGCATCCTGACGCTGACCTCGAACCCGACACGCACCTCCCCGGTCAAGCGCGGCAAATGGATCCTCGAGAACCTGCTCGACCAGGCCCCACCGCCGCCCCCACCGGGCAACGACAGCCTCAAGGGTGAGAAACAGGTCAAGGACAGCAAGACGCTGCGCGAGCAGATGGCGATCCACCGCCGCGATCCGCAATGCGCGACCTGCCATCAACGGATGGACGCGCTCGGGTTCACTCTGGAGACCTTCGATCCGATCGGCCGTTGGCGTGACCAGGACGGGGGCGAGCCGATCGACGCGACCGGGACCCTCCCGGGCGGCCCCGTGCTGACCGACGTCGAGGACCTCAAGCGCGTGCTCGCGGCCGACCCGGCGTTCGTGCGTTGCCTGCTCGAGAAGCTCTTCGTCTATGCGATCGGCCGGGGCACGGCGAGCGACGACGAATTGCTGCTCGACGCCCTGGCCAAGGATCTGCCGCAGGCGAAACCGACGCTGTCGGCGATGATCACGGCCCTCGTGCTCTCCGAACCCTTTCGCAGCCGGCGCCGGACCGGTGGAACCTGAGATGGCCCACTTCCTGAGCAGACGCTCCTTGTCGCGGCGACACTTCCTGCGCGGTACGGGCGCCGCCCTGGCCCTGCCCTGGCTCGAGGCGATGGTGCCCGCCTGCACGCGGCTGCCGGCAACACCGGCGCGGCTGCTCTTCGTCTTCACGCCGAACGGGATGAAGATGGACGATTGGACCCCGG
>CAZSKV010000687.1:0-4099 GCA_964607495.1 uncultured candidatus Brocadiaceae bacterium | reverse complement strand
CCCTCCTTCAACACGACCTGCGGCATCGCCAGCTCCTGCGTGTCCTCCGCATCGGGCACCCGGGTCTGCACGAGCAACGGGATCAGTCCCTTGCTGCCGAAGTCGATCGACTCGATCGTGCGGTCGACGAGCGCGTCGTGGATCTCGAAGCGGAACATCTCCGAACGCTCGGGCAGCTCGAAGGTGCCGATGTGCTTGTCGTCCGCGGTCTGCAGGCGGGCCCGCATGGTCTTGCGCCCGAGCACTTCACTCGAGAGGCGCGCGACGAGGTCGCCGCGGGTCACGCGGCCGACCAGCAGGGGGTGCTCGCGCGAGGTCACGACCGGCAGCTCGTCGAGCTCGGGGTCGTCGAAGCGCGGTACCAACGCGGCCAGGGACTCGTCGGGGGTCGCGACGGCGGGTTTGCGCGCAAGGTCCTGCGCGATCACGACCGAGTCGAGGCTCGGGTCGTTCATGAAGTTCTTGACGTCGTGGATGTGGATCTGGCCGGTCAGCAGCTGGGCGCCGTCGACGACGTAGACCGCGTTCTTGCGCGAACGACCGAACATCTCCATCACGGTCTCGAAGGTCGTGGTCTCGCCGACCTTGTCGATGTCGCGGCGCATGATGTCGCGCACGTAGTTGCTCTGCATCGCGAGCTGCTCGAGGCCGCCGGCCATGTCGTGGCCCTTGGCGCGCAGGCGCGCGGTGTAGATCGAGTCCTGGTCCAGCATCCGCGCGGTCACCGAGGCGACGATGCTGCAAAGCATCAACGGCAGCGCGAGGTTGTAGTCGCGCGTCATCTCGAAGATCAGCAGCACGGCAGTGATCGGCGCGTGCGTGGTCGCCGCGCAGAGGCCGGCGAGGCCGATGTAGGCGAACGCGGCGCTGCTCTCGGGCGTGCCCGGGGCCAGGAAGTGCACGGCCTCGCCGAAGAAGTATCCGAACGCCGCGCCGACCACGAGGTTCGGCGTGAAGATGCCGCCGAGCCCGCCCGATCCGGTCGAGATCGCGGTCGCGAGGATCTTCAGCAGCAGCAGCACCGCGACGAAGGCGGCGGTCGGCTCGTGCTTGGCGATGATCTCGATCGCGTCCAGGCCGTTGCCCCAGACTTCCGGGTACCAGACGCCGATCAGGCCGACCAGCGCCCCGCCGAGCGGCAGGCTCAGCAGGGGTGGCACCTTGGCGAAGACGCTGCGCCCGAGCTCGAGGGCCTTGCGGAACGCGATCCCGCCGAAGCCGCAGAGCGCGCCGAGCAGCAGCGTCGAGAGCACGAGCCGCCAGTCGCGGATCACGACGTCGGTCACGTAGATGCCCTGCCAGGGATAGAAGGCCTGCCAGACCATCGAGGCGATGACCGAGGACACGACGATCGGCGCGAACACGTCCATCGCGAAGTTGCCGAGCACGACCTCCATCACGAACAAGGCGCCCGCGATCGGCGCCTTGTAGGCGACGGACATGCCGGCGGCGACGCCGGCGCCGAGCAGGACCGTCGAGGAGCGCGTGCTCAGGTGGAAGACCCGCGACAGCACGGCGGCCATCGTGGCGCCGAGCTGGCTGTTGGGCCCCTCCTTGCCGATGCTGCCGCCGCTGCTGATCGAGAACGCGGACGAGAGGATGTGCACGAACGACGTCAGCGGCTTGATCGTGCCCTTGCGCAGGGTGGCGAGCTCGACGATGTCACCGATGCCGAAGGGGCCGCGCTGCCAGCGCACGAGCCAGAGCAGCAGCGCAGCACAGAGTCCGCCGAGCGCCGGCGTCAGCACGCGCCGCCATTCCGGCAGCGAACGCCCGGCCTCGACGATCGACGAGACCTGGCTGCTCGTGAACTGCACCTGCAGCCACTGCAGCGTCTTCTGGAAGCAGACCCCGAGCAGGGCTCCGGTCGCACCCACGACCGCGGCAGCCACGAAGATGCCGAACGCGGAGAGCGGCAGGCCGTGGGTCTTGCGCATGCAGCCGGCCAAGCATGCGCTCCGCTGCGCACCCGTCAACCTTGCCTTCGCCACATCGATCGCGTACTCCGTCCGGGCGAGGCGTCCTTGACATCCGACCGGTCTCCCTCATTCCCGACGACCGCGCGCCATGGTGGCCAGGTGGCGCTGCTCGCCCTCGCCTACTACTTCGCGTCGGAACTGGGGCTCGTGTTCGCCTCGACGCACGGGAGCGTGACCCCGGTCTGGCCGGCCAGCGGTATCGCGATGTCGGCCTTGCTGCTCTGGGGACCACGCCTGGCCCTGGGGGTGCTGATCGGCGCGCTCGCGGTCAACCTGGAGACCTGCAAGTCGGTGTTCGCCGCCCTGGCGATGACCGCCGGCAACGTGCTGGAACCGCTGCTCGGCGTCTGGCTCGTGCGCCGGTTCACGAGCCTCGGGCGCGGCTTCGAGCGGATCAGTGACACGCTCGGATTCACGGTCCTCGCGACCGTGTTGGGACCGATCTTCTCGGCCACGCTCGGGGTCGGCGCCCTCGTGGTCAGCGGCCAGCTCGAGGTCTCCGGATGGTCCGGCAACTGGTTGACCTGGTGGCTCGGCAATGCGATGGGGATCCTGATCGTGACGCCGCTCGTCATCGAGTGGCAGCAGCCGGCGCGCGGCCGTTGGACGCCGGCCCGCGCGGTCGAGGTCGTGGTCCTGGCCGGGCTCTCGACCTGGATCTCCATCTACGTGCTCGCGCGGCCGCCGGTCGCCGGCTGGTACCAACCCCAGGTCGTCTACCTGTTCCCGCTGATCACCTGGGCGGCGGTGCGCTTCGGTTCGCGTGGGGCGACCGGCGCCACGCTGCTGGTCGCAACCGTGGCGATGTACGGCGCGGCGACCGGCAAGGGGCCGTTCGCGCAGAGCAACTGGCACGGGCTGCACCTGCCGCTGCAGATGTTCCTGATCCTCGCGGCCGCGACCGCGCTGCTGCTCGCGGCCGCAGCCCGCGAGAAGGACGGGATCATCGAGGCGCTCTCGGCCAGCGAGAACCGGAGCAAGGCGTTCTTCGAGTACGCCCCGGATGCGATCTTCCTGTTCCCCGCCGAGGGTGACGACGTGGGCAGGATCATCGCGGCCAATCCGGCTGCCGCACGGATGCACGGTTACCCGGTCGACCAGCTCGTCGGTATGACCATCCGCGAGCTCGATGCGCCGGTGGATGCCGCCGTGTTCCACGCGCGTGTGCGGAAGATCCTCGAGAGCGGACGCATGAAGTTCGACGTCGAGCACATCGACCACTCCGGGCGGCACATCCCGTTCGAGGTGCATGCCGGCGTGGTCGAGATCGGTGGCCGCAAGCACGTGCTCGCCTTCGACCGGGACATCAGCGACCGGCGGCAACTCGAGGAACAGAAGCGCACGATGGCGGACCGCATCCAGCAGGCGCAAAAGCTCGAGAGTCTCGGCGTGCTGGCCGGCGGGATCGCGCACGACTTCAACAACCTGCTGACCGGCATCCTCGGCAACGCGAATCTCGCGCGCCTCGAGCTGCCGCCGGACTCGCCGGTCCTGGCCAACATCGCGCAGATCGAGAACGCCTCGCAGCGCGCGGCGGAACTCTGCCGGCAGATGCTGGCCTATGCCGGCAGGGGCCGGTTCGTGATCCAGCGCCTCGACCTCTCGGCCCTCGTGGCCGAGACGACGGAGCTGCTGCAGCTCTCGATCAGCAAGAAGGCCAGGCTCAGCTTCGCGCTGCAGCAGGGTCTCCCGCCGGTCGCCGCGGACGTCACCCAGATCCGGCAGATCGTGATGAACCTGGTGATGAACGCGTCCGACGCGATCGGCGACCGCGACGGCACGATCAAGGTCTCGACCGGCATGTTGCACGCCGACCAGCGCTTTCTCGCGGAGACCTATCTGGCCCCGGAACTGCCGGCGGGCGACTACGTGTTCCTCGAGATCGCGGACGACGGTTGCGGCATGGATGCGGAGACCGTGAGCCGCATCTTCGAGCCCTTCTTCACGACCAAGTTCGCCGGCCGCGGGCTCGGTCTGGCTGCCGTGCTCGGGATCGTGCGCAGTCACCATGGCGCCCTGCAGGTCCGCAGCGAGGTCGGGGCCGGCAGCACCTTCAAGTTGCTGCTGCCGGCGGCGGACGGGATCGCCGAGGCGATGGCGGCGAACCCCACGAGCGACGC
>CAZSKV010000686.1:0-4326 GCA_964607495.1 uncultured candidatus Brocadiaceae bacterium | reverse complement strand
CGCGCGCATGGTCGCGATCGCGACCCACCGCTTCGCGAGCGCACCCAGGGCGCCGCTCGATCCCGGGGCGCTGCCCACCCACCTGGAAGCCGCGGTACGCTCGCTGCCGCGGCTCGCACCCGCGCACCAGACCGCGCTGCTGGCGGCGATCGCGCGCCTCGCGCCAGCCACGGCCGAGCCCGCGAGCGAGCAGCAGCTCTGTGCGCTGCACGCCGCCTTCCTCGCGCCCGAAGGCATCGCGAGCCGGCCCTGGTTCCAGAACCTGCTGGTCGCGCCCGGCCGCCGGCTCGGTTACGGCGCTGTGGTCCTGCCCGGCCTGGTCGAGGCCCTCGAGGCCGGCGACGAGCGCCTGATCACGCGCGAGATCGAGCGCCTGCAGCAGGCGATCGACCGCGCCGTCTCGATCCTGGCCCCACGGTGATCCGCGTCCTCGCGCGCTTCCGCCGCGCCTTCGGGCTGCTGCTCGCCCACCGCGCGACCGTGGCCGTCGGCATGCTGCTGGTGCCGGTGTCGGTGGCGCTCTCGCTGTGGATCCCGAAGGTCGTCGGCGGCGCCCTCGAGCAGGCCCTGCGCCTCGCCGGCCCGGAGGCCGCGGCCGGGCCCGCGCTCGCGGCGCTGAGCTTCGCCTGCCTGCAGGTGGCGCTGCTCTCGCTCGCCGACGGCGTGATCAAGTACTTCGCGCGCTCCAACCTGATCGTCGCCTCGCGCCGGGTCGAGGAGCAGCTCAAGAACGACCTCGTCGCGCACATCTTGCACCTGCCGATGGAGTGGTTCGACCGCGCGCGCACCGGCGACCTGATCTCGCGCCTGACGCAGGACGTCGAGATGGTGCGCTTCGTCGTCGGGCCGGCGATCCTGCACGGCGGCATCGCGCTGCTGACCGTGCCCTTCGGCCTGTGGCTGATGTACGGGATCTCGCCGGCGCTGGCCGGGATCACGGTCGGATCGTTCGCGCTGCTGCTCACCGGGATGCTCGCGCTGATGCCGCGGCTCGAACGGCACAGCAAGGCCACGCAGGAGGCGATCGCCGCGATCTCGCAGCGCGCCCAGGAGGACTTCGCCGGCATCCGCGTGCTGACCAACTTCGCGCGCGGCGGCGCCGAGACCCGCGCGCTGCATGCGCTCTCGGAGGCGTACCTCGGCTGCAACCTGCGCCTCGTGCGCCTGCGCGGGTTGATGGACGTGTTCGTGCAGGTGTTCCGCAACCTCGTGGTCCTCGCCGCGCTCGCGCTCGGCGCGCAGGCCGCGGTCGCCGGCCGGCTCAGTGCGGGCGAGCTCTTCACCTTCCTGATGCTGCTGCAGGCCCTGGTCTGGCCGCTGATCTCGGTTGGCTGGATCCTCTCCGCGTTCCACCGCGCGGTCGCGGCGGCCGACCGCATCGAGGAGATCTTCGCGCTCGCCCCCGAAGCCGCGCACGGCGCGATTCCCGAATTGCAGGGCCGGCTCGAAGTGCGCGACCTCACGTTCCACTATCCGGGCACCACCGCGCCGGCGCTGCGCGCGGTCTCGTTCGCGCTCCCTGCCGGACACAAGCTCGGCCTCGTCGGCCCGGTCGGCGCCGGCAAGAGCGCGCTGATCGCCGTGCTGCTGCGGCTCTACGAGCCGCCCCGCGGCACGGTGTTCGTCGACGGCATCGACGTGCTCGACCTGCAGCCCAAGACCCTGCGCGGCCTGTTCGCGATCGCGCCGCAGGATCCGTTCCTGTTCAGCGACACGATCGCCGGCAACGTCGCGTTCGGGCGCGGCGCCGCCGACGCTTCCCCGCTCGCGGATGCGGTCACGGACGCGGCGCTCGACGAAGACCTCGAGCGGATCCAGGGCGGCCTGACCGCCGTGATCGGCGAGCGCGGGATCACGCTCTCGGGCGGGCAGAAGCAACGTGTCTCGCTCGCGCGCGCGCTCGCGAGCCAGCGCAAGACCCTGGTGCTCGACGACACGCTCTCCGCGGTCGACCCCACCACCGAGGCCCGCATCCTGCAGCGGTTGCAGCGGCAGCGCGGACGCACGTTGCTGGTCGCGGCCCACCGCCTGTCCGCGGTCGCCGACGCGGACCTGATCCTCGTGCTCGAGAACGGCGCCGTGACCGAGCGCGGCACGCACGACGAACTGCTCGCGCGCGGCGGCTACTACGCCCTGACCTGGCGCCGCCAGCAGGAGGAGCACGCGCTCGAGGGCAGTGCCGAGGAGCTGGTCTGATGGTGCGCTTCGCCGGTTGGCAGGAGGAACCGCTGCAGAAGACGCTCGACTGGGCGCTGGTCTCGCGCTTGTGGCCGTTCCTGCGCCCGTATGCGCGGAGCCTGGTGCTGACCCTGCTGCTGCTCGGCGCGCTGTTCGTGGTCGAGCTCGCGGGCACGTTCCTGCTGCGCTTCACGTTCGACGGACCGATCGCCGACGCGATCGCCGGGCGCACCGTGCCCCCGGGCGAGATCTGGCTGATCGGCGGCGGCTACGGGCTCTACGTGCTGCTCTTCGCCGGCCTCGGCTACGCCTACGCGATCGCGACCGCGTGGACCGGCCAACGCGTGATCCGCGACGTGCGCACGGCGCTCTTCGCGCACCTGATGCGCCTGTCGCCGCGGTTCTTCGACAAGAACCCGGCCGGCAAGCTCGTGACGCGCGTGACCTCGGACGTCGAGAACCTGAACGAGCTGATCTCGACCGGCCTGCTGCAGACGCTCTTCGACCTGGTGAAGATCGTCGGCATCCTCGGCTTCCTGTTCTGGATCGACTGGCGGCTCGCGGCCTTCACGGTGCTCGTGACGCCCCTGGTCGCGGTGATCTCGCTCTTCTTCCGCCGCTACGCGCGCGACTCGTACCGCAAGGTCCGCGGCCGCCTCGCGCGGCAGAACGCGTTCACCGGCGAGATGATCGGCGGCATGCGCACGACGCGCGTGTTCGGGCAGGAGGACGCGGTGACCGCGCACTACCGCGAACTCAACCGCGACACGCAGCAGAGCTGGCTGCTGACCGTGTTCCACTTCTCGCTCTTCTTCTCGGTCATGGACGTCGTGATCCGACTCGCCCAGGCCGGCATCCTGTGGCTCGGGGCCAGCCGGATCGCCGGCGACACGCTCACCGCCGGCGTGTTCGTGCAGTTCTGGATGCTGTTCAACAAGCTCTCCGACCCGATCCGCGAACTCGGCGAGAAGTACAACGTGCTGCAGAGCGCGTTCTCGTCGACCGAGCGGATCTTCCAGATCCTCGACGACCGCTCGTTGCTCGCGGAGCGCAGCGACGCGCGCACCAGCGCGCCCGGCCCGGCCCGGGTCCGCTTCGATCACGTCGGCTTCGCCTACGTCGCCGGCTACCCGGTCCTGCAGGACGCGTCGTTCACGCTCGAGCCGGGGCAGTGCTTCGCGATCGTCGGCCCGACCGGTGCCGGCAAGTCGACCCTGCTCGGCCTCCTGTCGCGCCTGATGGATCCAGAGCAGGGCCGCGTGCTGCTCGACGAGGTCGACCTGCGCCTTCTGACGCTGGCCTCGCTGCGGCGCCGGATCGCGGTCGTGCAGCAGGACGTGTTCCTGTTCACCGGCACGGTGCTCGACAACGTGCGGCTCTTCGATCCGGCGATCGAGGAGCAGCGGGTCGAGGCGGCGCTGCGCACGGTCGGCGCCTGGGAATTCGTGCAGCGCCTGCCGGGTGGGCTCAGGGCCCAGGTCGAGGAGCGCGGCGCGACCTTCTCCCAGGGGGAGCGGCAGCTGCTCGCCTTCGCGCGCGCCCTCGCGCACGACCCTGACATCCTGGTGCTGGACGAGGCGACCGCGAACATCGATTCGCAGAGCGAAGCCCGCATCCAGGAGGCTTTGCGCGTCGTGCTGCAGGGCAGGACCTCGCTGGTCGTGGCCCACCGCCTGTCGACGGTCCGCAACGCCGACCGCATCCTGGTGCTGCAGGCCGGCCGGATCGTCGAAGCCGGCCGCCACGCCGAGCTGCTGGCGCAAAATGGCCTCTATGCGCGCATGTTGCGCCGCCTGGCGGGTTGACGGCCCGGCGTCAGGTCCGCACAATCCTCCGCCCTTTTGCCGCGCCGGGCCACGATCGGCCTGATTCCGCCCGCTGGACCCGAGTCACCATGGCCCGAGAGAACCTCCGCAACATCGCGATCATCGCCCACGTCGACCACGGCAAGACCACGCTCGTCGACGGGCTGCTGAAGCAGACCGGCACCTTCCGCCAGAACCAGCAGGTCGGCGAGTGCATCATGGACAGCAACGAGCTCGAGAAGGAGCGCGGCATCACGATCCTGGCCAAGAACACGGTCGTCGTCTACCAGGGCGTGAAGATCAACATCATCGACACGCCGGGCCACGCCGACTTCGGCGGTGA
>CAZSKV010000685.1:0-4287 GCA_964607495.1 uncultured candidatus Brocadiaceae bacterium | reverse complement strand
TCGGCAGCTTGATGCCGGCCGCCAGCGCGCTCTTGATCGCCGGCTCGTTCGTGAAGTTGAGGAACCCCATCAGGAACAGGATCAGCGGGACCACTGCGAACAGGATCCACTTCATGTGCTTGGGGTCGAAGCGGTTGGTGTGGATCGCGCCCCAGGAGCTCCAGCAGATCCCGAGCCCGATCACGAGCGTCAGCACGCCGGGCAGCGTCTTGTTGCCGGTCATGTCCCACTCGGGGCCGAACGGCATCATGCAGCCGAGCACCATCAACAGGCCGGCGAAGAAGAACCGGAAGTAGAACTTGTCCGCGCGTGGGTTGTAGGCCGGAGCCGCGAGCCCGGAGCGCTGCACGGCGGCTGCCGGCTCCGGCCCGGTGGCGGATGGCGGTGCAGCCGCAGCTGCTCCTGCGGGCGTCGGCGCCTGGGCACCGCTGCCACCATCGAGGGGTTCCAGCTCTTCGAGTTCACCCATGTTGGTCATTTCTGTCTCCGGATCTGTGCGGGGTTGACGGGGATGCGGGGGCGACGGCTGCAGGTCAGAGGGCTTCGAGCCGCCGCTCGCGGTCGGCCGCTTGCAGGGCTGCGACGAGGGGCTCCAGCTTGCCCTCGAGGATCTGCTCGAGCGAGAAGTTTGTGTTGATCCTGTGGTCGGTCACCCGGTTCTGCGCGAAGTTGTAGGTGCGGATGCGGTCGCTGCGGTCGCCGCTGCCGATCTGCTGGGTGCGCGTGGCGGCGCGCTCGTTCGCGACGGCCTGCCGCTTCTGCTCGAGCAGCCGGGCGCGCAGGAGCTTGAGCGCCCGCTGCCGGTTCTTGAGCTGGCTGCGCTCCTCGCGGCAGAACACGACGAGGCCGGTCGGCAGGTGCGTGAGGCGGACGGCCGACGAGACCTTGTTGACGTTCTGGCCGCCGGGCCCGCCGGCCCGGGTGGCCTGGAACTCGAGCTCGCTCTCCTTGATCTCGACCTCGACCTCCTCGGCTTCCGGCAGCACGGCGACCGTCGCCGCCGAGGTGTGGATGCGGCCCTGGGTCTCGGTCGCGGGCACGCGCTGCACGCGGTGGCCGCCGCTCTCGAACTGGAAGTGCGCGAACACGCCCTCGCCGCTGACCCCGAACACCAGCTCCTTGTAGCCCCCCATCTCGGCGAACGACTCGGACAGGACCTCGATCTCGTAGCCGCAGCGCACGGCGTAACGTCCGTACATCTGGAACAGGTCGCGGGCCCAGAGCGCCGCTTCCTCACCGCCGGTGCCGGCCCGGATCTCGACGATCGCGTTGCGGCGGCCGTCGCCCGATTCGGCGAGCAGCATGTCGATCAGGCCCTCGGCTTCGCGCTGCGCCGCGGCCTCGAGCTCGGGCAGTTCCTGCGCCGCGAGGTCTGCGAGCTCCTTGTCACCCCCGGGGGCCAGCAGCGCCCGGTGCGCTCCGATCTCGGTCACGAGCTGGAGGAAGCGCTCGTAGCGGTCGACCACGCGCTGCAGGCTGCCGAGCTCCTTGTGCACGCGCGCGATCTGCTCGGCCCGGCCGAGCTGGGCCGGATCGGCGGCCTTGGCCTGGAGCTCGCGTTGCCGCGCGACCAACGCGTCGAGGCGGGCGCGCACCTTCGGCCGAAGGAACTCATTCACGGCTGGATGCGGTCGGAGCCAGCGGATGCACCGCCGCCGCCTTCAGCTCTTGGTCTCGGGCGCCTTCGCTTCGGCGGACTTCGTCTCGGCGGCCTTCGCGTAGCGCTTGCGGAACTTGTCGACGCGGCCGGCCGAGTCGAGGAACTTCTGCGCTCCGGTGTAGTGCGGGTGGCAGGCGGAGCAGACGTCGACGCGGATCTGGCTCAGTGAAGAGCGCGTCTCGAACGTGTTGCCGCAGGCGCAGTGCACCTTGCAGGGGACGTACTCGGGATGGATGCCAGCTTTCATCTTGGATCGCGCCGGGACCCGGGCGCGCCGAAAAGGGGGCGGGGCAGAGTAGCGGCCGCGCCCACAACTTCAACCCGGGGGCGCGACCAGCTCAGCGCCGCCAGCGCAGCAGCGTGGCCACCTCGTCCGGTTCCGCGGCCAGGTCCTGCCAGCTCAAGGCCGCGGGGACGAGGCCCGCGTCGCCGGCGAGGATGCCCAGAGCCTCGAGCAACCCGGCCCGCGCGGGCGGTGGCAGGCTGCCGAGGCTCGTGCCCGGCACCAGGACCGCCGCCAGGTCCCAGGTCGCGACCGGGCCGCGCGGCAGGGGAGGCGGGGTGAGCAGCGCCAGGGCGCCATCGACGCCGACCTGCAGTACGGGGGCGGCGGTGGCCCCGGCCTTGGCGCCGGCACCCACCACGACGATGCGCTCGGCCTGGCCGCGCAGCCGCTCGCGCCAGTCGCCGGCACCCGGCAGCGCCGGCAGCGGCGGCGCACGCAGCGCCGGCGCCTGCCCGGGTTCCGATTCGCGCGCGGCGCTCCACCAGACGAGCGCGGCGATGCCGCCGCTCGCCAGCAGCGCCGCGAGGCCGAATGCGGCCAGCGGACGCATCTCAGGGCCCACCCACCGCGCCCGCGCGCGCGAGCAGCGTGCGCACGGCCGCGACCGAGAGTCCGACCACGGTGTCGAACTCGCCGGACACCAGGCGCATGAACGCCCCAGCCGCGCCCTGGATCCCGTAGCCGCCGGCCTTGTCGCTCCACTCCCCGCTCGCGAGATACTGCTCGATCGCCATGGGGGTCAGCGCGGCGCAACGCACGCGCGCCGACGCGCAGAGCTCGAACACCTGCCCGGCCGGCCGCACCTGGACCACGTGCGCGGTGTGCACGGTGTGCTCGCGCGCCGCGAGCGCGCACAGCATCGCCCGGGCCGCGGCTGCGTCCTCCGGCTTGCCGAGTTCGATCCCGCCGCACTCGACCACCGTGTCGACGCCGAGCACGAGGCCGGCGGCGGCAGGAATCCGCGCCTGCAGCGCCTTGGCGCGCGCCCGCTGCAGGCTGAGCGCGCGCGGCGCGCCATGCCCTGTTGGCTCGGGGCCCGGCACCGCGAGCGCGAAGCCGATCCCGGCGGCCGTGAGCAACTCACGGCGGCGCGGCGAGGTCGAGGCGAGATAGAGCTGCACGGCGCAGTTGTAGCGCCCGCCGGGCCGGATCAGCCCTTGCGGCCGCCCGGGGCCAGCCTGAGCACCAGGCACCCGGCCGACAGCACCGGCGTCGCGTGCGGCTTCGCGTGCATCTCGCGCGGCGGCGCGTCCGGGCCGACCTTGAACGGCAGGTACCCGAACGGCGCGAGGAGCTGCCGGAGCTCGAGGACGAACTTCTCCCCGGCGGCACCTTCGAGACCGATGCGCTGCAGGATCCGGGGCCCCGGCTTCTCGGCGGCGAAGATCGCCTCCTCGAACGACATCACGTGCCCGAGGTACTTCGCGATCTTCGCCGGGATCGCGGGCACGCGGTTGAAGAAGTTCTGGCGATCGCCGACACCGGCTTCGCGCAGGAACTCGAGCGTCACGCTGTTCTGGTCGTTGTAGATCTGGGCGACGGCGTCGCGCACGATCTTGCAGCGGTCGAAGGCGTCGGGGATCTGCAGGTCGGCGAGCAGGTCTTCGACCTCGAACGCCTCGGTGATCCGGAACTCGTTGCGGTCGACGAAGCCGTGCTCGATGCGGCGCACGGCTTCCTGCCCGACACCGCACGGCAGGCCTTCGCAGAGCACGATGTGCATCAGCACCTGCACGAGGTCGCCGCGCCTGGCCTCGGCCGGCTTGGGCAGCTTGTCGAGCGCCGCGCGCACCTGCTCGAGGGTCTCGCTCAGGTGCTTGTCGGTCGGGGCCAGGTGCGCCCGCGGATCGACCGCCTTGACCGGCACTGCGGCCTTCTTCGTCGGGGTTTTCTTGCCCAAGGTCGGTGCTCCCTCGTTGCCGCGACCGTTCAGCTCTTGGCCTTCTTGGCTGCTTCTTCGGCCTTCGCGGCCGCCGCAACGGCGGCATTCTTCTTCCGCTGCGTGACCTGGCGCTTGCGCGGGGGCGTGAACTTCCCGCCCTTGACCTTGGAGTTCTTGCGGACCTTGACCTTGCGCGTCGGCACCAGGATCCCCAGGCGACGCATCAGCATGACCGCAGTCGGCGACGGCTGCGCGCCGACCGAGAGCCAGTACTTGACCCGGTCCGCGTTCAGCGAGACCTGTTCGCCGTCACGCTTGTGCAGCGGCAGGTAGTAGCCGAGCGACTCGATGATGCGGCCGTCGCGCGGCGAACGGGTGTCCGTCGCGCACAGGCGGAAGGTGGGGTGGTTCAGGCGACCGAAGCGCTTGAGGCGCAGTTTGACTGCCAAAGGGTGACTC
>CAZSKV010000684.1:0-1865 GCA_964607495.1 uncultured candidatus Brocadiaceae bacterium | reverse complement strand
CGTGGTCTTGCCGGAGCCGTTGACTCCGACGATCAGCAGCACGGTCGGGCCGGTGGTTGCCCGGGCCAGCGTGCCCTCGCATCCGCGCAGGCGGTCGAGCATGCACTGGCGCAGGAACGCCGGCACCTGCTCGACGGTCGCGATCTCGCGCGCCTTGTAGGCACGTTGCAGGTCCTCGACGATCGCGCGCCCGGTCGGGCCGAGGTCCGCCGTGTAGAGCACCTGCTCGAGTTCCTCGATGAATTCGGCATCGAGCTTGCGGCCGAGCGAGAACAGGCGTCCGAGCCCCGACGCGAGCAGGTCGCGGGTCTTCTTGAGGCCGGCGAAGATCTTGCCGAACACCATCTCAACCGCCCTGTGCGCCCTCGACGGCCGGGGCCGGTCGCTCCTGCTCGAGGTCCATCCGCACCCGGTCGAGGATGCCGTTCACGAACCCGCCGGAATTCGCGGTCGAGAACTTCTTGCCGATCTCGATGGCTTCGTTGATCGCGACCTTCGGCGGCACGTCGGGGCAGTGCATGAGTTCGTAGATCGCGAGGCGCAGGATGTTGCGGTCGACCGCGGCCATGCGGCGCAGATCCCAGTTCTTGGTCACGGTCTTGAGCCGCGCATCGATCGCATCGCGGCTGGCCATCGTCCCGGTGATCAACCGCTTCGCGAAGGTGCGGACGTCGTCGTCCTTGCCTTGTTCGGCGAGGAATGCGCTCAGATCGGCCATCACCTCGTCACCACGCAGATCGAGCTGGTAGAGGAACTGGACCGCGATTTCGCGGGAATGGGTGCGGCGTCGCATCGGGATCTCACTCGGGCAAAGAACAGGAGTCGGGAGAGCGTAGCGACCGGCCGCCGGCCGGCAAGCGCAGCGTGCGGGCGCAGCGCGTGAGGCGCGTGAGCTGCCGGGCTGCAGCCGCGGCGGCATGGCGGCTGCCGGACGTCAGAGCTTGCGGATGGCCGCGAGCACTGCGGCCATCTCGAGGGCCGCCAGGGCCGCGTCGCTGCCCTTGTTGACGCCCTTGCTCTCCGCGCGCGCGAGGGCCAGCTCGAGCGTGTCGCAGGTCAACACCCCGAAGATCACCGGCACCTTGGTCGCGAGGCCCGCGTGCAAGAGGCCCGCGGCCGCCTGCGTGCAGATGTGGTCGTAGTGATCGGTGTCACCCCGGATCACTGCGCCGAGTGCGAGGACGGCGGCGAACTCACCGGTGGCCGCGAGCTCCTGGCAGCAGAGCGGCAGCTCGAAGGCGCCAGGGACCCAGACCACGACCTGGTCCGGCGCGGCGACACCGTGCGCAGCCAGCGTCGCGGTCGCGCCCTGCAGCAGCCGTTCGGTCACGAGCTCGTTGAAGCGGCTGACCGCGATCGCGAAGCGCCGGCTCTGGCCGCTGATCGAAGGCTGGATGACCTGCATGGCGCGGGAAGTTAGCGCGGTCGCGGGGCGAAGTCTCCGCTACTCTGCCGGGCTGCGTGCCGACGATCACGTTCTGGTTCTGGCTGCTGTTCGCGACCACGCTCGTGCTGCTCGGTGCGACGTTGGCGACCGGATTCCGCGGCCGCCGCCGCATGCACCTGCGCCTGGCCCCGGTGCTGCTCGCCGCCCTGGGGATCACGATCGTGCTGGCCGAGCGCATGGGCGAGGCGCGCCGGTTCCCGGCCGCGGAGATGCGCATCCATCTCTGGTTCGCGAAGTCGGCGACCCTGCTGGTGCTGCCGGTCGTCGTGAGCGGTCTGCTGCTGCTGCGCCGTCCCGGGGCCAGGATCTGGCACCGGGTGGCGGTGCTCGTGTTCCTGGCCGCTGCCCTGACGGCGACCGGCACCGGCATCTGGGCCTACAGCCTTTCCGTGCCGCGCTGACCGGGACACGGCCGGTC
>CAZSKV010000683.1:0-3444 GCA_964607495.1 uncultured candidatus Brocadiaceae bacterium | reverse complement strand
AACTCGGCGCGGCGCACGCGCAAGCCGTGGTCGCCGCCCTGCAGGGCCCGCAGGACGCGGCGACCGACCTGCTCGAAGCCTTGCGGCAGACGGCGGACCTGGTCGAGCGCGCCGCCGATCCGGAACTGCGGGTCTACCTGTTCAGCGATCTGCAGGCGCGCGCGTTCGGCGAGGACCTCGCGGCGGCGGCGCAGCCGGATACCGCCAGGACCGACCCGGGGGCAGTGTTCCAGGACACGGCCAGGGACTCCCTCGACCGCATCCAGAAGAAGGCCGAGTTGATCGTGCTCGACATCGCGCGCATCCATGCCGCCGGCGTGCGCACCGACAACCTGCAGGTGACCGGGCTCACGCTCGGCACGCGGCATGCGATCGCGCGCGTCACAACGCCGGTCGTCGCCACGGTCCGCAACCTCTCGGACCAGGGCCGCAGCTTCCAGGTCACGCTCGAGATCGAGGGCGGCGAACCGACGCGCAAGACCATGCGCCTGGACGCCGGGGCCGAGGGGCAGTTGGAGTTCGCGGTCACGTTCCGCGAGATCGGCCAGCGCCGGCTCGAAGCGCATGTCGAAGGGGATGCGTTGCCCGCCGACAACGAGCGCTTCCTGGTCGTCGACGTGCGCGAACGGATCCGCGTGCTCGCGGTCGAGGGCAGCAACGAGACCGAGGCCTCGCTGCGCGAGACCACCCACCTGCTCGACGTGCTCGACCCCACGCGCGGCAAGGGCAAGCCCGAGGAGACGCCGTTCTCGACCAGCGTGATCGACTCCCTCGCGTTCCTGTCCCGGCCGCCGCGCGCCGACGAGTACGACCTGCTCGCGCTCTGCAACGTCGAGCGTGTCGACGAGACCGCCGCGGCCGCGATCCTGGAGGCGATGCAGGCCGGCAAGGGCCTGCTGCTGTTGCTCGGCGACCGCTGCGACGTGCAGAGCTACAACCGCTGGCTCTGGCGCGACGGCAAGGGACCGCTGCCGATGCGCCTGACCCATGCGCTCGGCTACCAGCCGGGCGGCGACGAGTACTACGGGTTCACGGTCACCGCCGGCGCGCACCCCGTGTTCGCCGATCTCGACCAGGACGTCTACCGCGACATCTTCAAGATGACGCCGATCTACAAGCTGGTCGGCAGCGACACCCAGCAGCTCGCCAAGGAGACCCTCGTGCTGGCGCGGGCCCGCGATCCGGAGCAGAGCGCGCTGGTCGTGTCCGGGACCTGCGGCAACGGCAAGAGCCTGGTGCTGACCAGTGCGATCGCGCGCACGCCGGAGCGCTGGAACCGGCTCGACGACGCCTGGATCGCCTGGCCGCTGCTGCACCAGAGTGCCTACTGGTTGACCGTGCCTCTCGACGATCCCTTCCACGTCGCGGTCGGCATGCCGCTGATCGCGACGCTGGCCGACCGGCCGAGCAACGTGACGGTCGTCGTCAGCGAGCGCGCGGGTGGCCACAAGGTCCCGGTCGGCGACGAGCCCAAGGCGCTGCCGGGCGGCCGCTTCGTGATGCCGCCGTTCCGCCGCACCGAGTTCGCGGGCCTCTACCTGGCCGAGATGCAGCTCGGCAAGAGCGGCGAGGGCCGGCCGGCCCAGCTCTGGTTCGCGGCCAACGTCGAGCCCAAGGAAGGCGTGCCGGGCTACTGGTCGCACGCCACCGCCAAGGAACGCCTCGGCGTGCCGCGGGTGCTCGAGGGACTGCCCGACGAGGCCAGGTCGCTCGTGACCTCGGGCAGCAGCGAGCTCGGCCCCTTCCTGCTGCACCTGGTGCTCCTCTTCGTCCTCGGCGAGGCCGCGCTCGCGCGCCTCGTGTCCCAGCGGAGATCGTGATGGAACGCCTCCAAGCCACGCTGCAGGCCCAAGGGACCCAGGAACCGATCGTGACCGAGGAGTCGTTCCGCTTCCTGAACCTGCCCGAGCTCTGGGTGCTGGGACTCGTGATCCTGCCGCTGCTCGTGGCGTTCGCCTGGTGGTCGTATGGCGGCCTCGCGCGCCTCGAGAGGCCCTGGCGGATCTGGCTCTCGGTCGTGCGGGGACTCGCGCTCGCGCTCTGCCTGCTCGCGCTGTTCCAGCCGGCGTTCGAACGCGTGCGCTACACGAAGACGCAGACGCAGGTGCACGTGCTGATCGACGACAGCGCGAGCATGCAGCGCAAGGACAGCTATCCCGACCTGCAGCAGCGTGCGGCGCTGAGTGCTGCCGCCGGCAGACCGGAACTCGCCGGCCTGTCGCGCAAGGAACTCGTGCAGGCCGTGCTCGGCAAGCAGGGTGGACTCCTCGCGGAGCTCGAGAAGACCCACGCCGTGCGGCTGTTCCAGTTCTCGCGCAAGCCGATGCCGATCCGCTCGCTCGACGAACTCACGGCCAAGGCCCCGCGCACGCAGATCGGCGACGCCCTCGACCTGCATCTCGCGGAGAACGGCGGCACCAACCTCGACGCGGTGATCCTGGTCTCCGACGGCTGCAACAACGGTGGCCTGCCCCCGGCCGAGGTCGCGGCCAAGTACCGCGCCGCCGACACGCCGATCTACACGCTCGGCGTCGGCGACCCGAACCCGGCGCGCAACGCGCGCCTGGTCGGCCCGCCCGGACCGAAGGAGGCGCTGCGCAAGGAGGAGGTCGCGTTCGACGTCACGCTCTCGGCCGAAGGCCTCGAGGGACGCGCGGTCAGCGTCGCGCTGCAGGGCGCGCGCGAGGGCGGGCTCTACCAGCCGCTGACCACCGCTGCGGCGACGCTCGGCGCGGACGGAGCGCCGGTCAAGGTGCGCCTCTACCACGCGTTCGAGGACGCGGGCGACTGGTCGCTGAAGTTCAGCGTGCAGGAGCTGCCCGAAGAGACCAGCTACGAGGACAACAGCGACGTGCGCTTCCTGCGCGTCAACGACGAGCGCATCCGCGTGCTCTTCCTCGAGGACCTGCCGCGCTGGGACTACCGCTACATCCAGATCGGCCTGCAGCGCGTCGACCCGAGCATCGAAGCCCAGGTGTTCCTCTTCGACGCGAACTCCGACTTTCACCAGGAGCATAGCGACCAGCTCGAGCCCCTCGCCGACATCCCGCGCACGCGCGAGGAGATGTTCCGCTACCACGTGATCCTGCTCGGCGACGTGCCGCCGGAGCGCATCGCGACCACGGAGGAGAAGCGCAACGAGTGGTTGCAGTGGCTGTGCGAGTTCGTCGAGAACGGCGGCGGCGTCGGCTTCCAGTTCGGTGACGGGGCGATGCCCGAGCGCTGGCGCGGCACGGCGCTCGAGGACCTGCTGCCGGTCGTGCTCGACGATCCCGCCGACCTCGCGCGCGTGCGTCTCGACCGCAGCCAGGGCTTCGCGCCGCGCCTCGAGAATCCGGGCCGCCCGCACGACATCACGCTCCTGCGCCGCGACCCGGAGGCCAACGCCAAGCTCTGGCACGAGGGCTTCGCCTCGCTCTTCGTGTGGTATCCCGTGCAACAGGC
>CAZSKV010000682.1:0-7435 GCA_964607495.1 uncultured candidatus Brocadiaceae bacterium | reverse complement strand
GGCCAGGCGGGCTTCAGGCCCGCCTGGCCCCGAACACGCCACTGCCGATGCGCACGAGCGTGCTCCCGTGCGCAATCGCAGCTTCGAGGTCGCCGCTCATCCCCATCGACAGGATCGGGAGCGCTCGCCCGAGCTGCTGCTCGAGCTCGCGGCGCAACCTGGAGACCCGCGCGAACACCGGGACCGGATCCGCAGCGAGGGGTCCCAGGGCCATCAGGCCGCGCACGCACAGGTTCGGGCACTGGCTTTGCACGTGAGCCAGCAGCCCTGGCACCTGTTCGGGCACGGCGCCGTGCTTGCTCGCTTCGCCGGTCGCGTGCACCTGCACCAGGACGTCCTGCACGCGCTGCTGGCCGGCAAGCTCGTGCTGCAGCGCGTCGGCGAGCTTTGTCCGGTCGAGGCTGTGCACGAGCGCGAGGGCGGGCACGCGCAGCAGCTCCTTGACCTTGTTGGTCTGCAGCGAACCGATCAGGTGCCAGCGCACGGGCTCGCTCTGCAGGGCCGCAGCCTTGTCGGCGAGTTCCTGCACCCGATTCTCGCCGAATTCACCCAGGCCCAAGCCGAGGGCCTCGTGCAGCAACTCGAGCGGCTGGGTCTTGGTGACCGGCAGCAGGCGCACTTCCGCAGGCGAACGCCCTGCCGCGCGGCAGGCGGCGAGGATCCTCGCGTGCACCCTGGCGACATTCGCGGCGAGCGCGCTCATGCCTGCCAGTGCGCGGTCAACGGACCGGGGAAGAGCTGCCTGCCGCGGTCGATCACGTTCTGCTTGCCCTCGAAGTCGAAGCTCGAGAGCAGCGCATCGAAGGCCGCGTAGTCCGAGATCCCACGGACCCATTCCTGCAGTGCGGCGCAGATCCGGCGGTCGCCGGCATGCCGGTCCGCGAGGCTGCGGCACAGCCTCTGCATGAACTCGGCAGTCTCCTTGCGGAACGTCTCACGACCGGCCTCCTCGGACATCAGGCCGCGGTCCCGCAACAGCTCCTCGCGATAGGCAGCAGCCAGCGCGGGCATCGATTCCCCCATCAAGATGCGCGCGATCGCCTGCTGCTGGTCGATCACGGCGCGGCTCAGTGCCGGAAGTGCCGCACGTCGGTGAACACCATCGCGAGCCCGTGCGCATCGGCGGCAGCGATCACCTCGGCGTCGCGTTTGCTGCCGCCTGGCTGGATGACGGCTGTCACGCCGGCTCTGGCCGCGGCTTCCAGGCCGTCGGCGAACGGAAAGAATGCATCCGAACCGCAGACCGCGCCGCGCGCCTTGTCGCCGGCCTTGCGCGTCGCGAGGTGCACGGAATCGACGCGCGACATCTGGCCTGCGCCGACGCCGACGAGCTCGTGGCCGCCGGTGGGCATGGCCTTCGCGAACACGATCGCGTTGCTCTTCACGTGCTTGGTCACCTTCCAGGCGAAGAACAGCGCCTTCAGCTCGTCGGGGCTCGGGGCCCGCTTCGTGACGATCTTCGTCGGCACGTCCTGACCCTCGGGATCGTCGGGTTGTTGCAACAGGAAGCCACCCGAGACCTGGCGCAGTTCGAGGGGACTGAACTGGCGCGGTCTTCCGCCGAGCGTCAGCACGCGCACGTTCTGGCCCCACTTGGCCTGCTGCAACGCGGTGATGGCCTCTGCCGACACCTCGGGTGCGACGATCGCCTCGACGAAGGTGCCCTGTTCGACCATGCACCTGCTGGTCTGCGCATCGAGCGGCAGGTTGAACGCCACGATGCCGCCGAACGCCGAGAGCGGGTCGCCACGCAGGGCCGCAGCGAAGGCGAGCGGCAGCGTCTCGGCGCTCGCAGTGCCGCAGGGGTTGTTGTGCTTGACGATCACGCAAGCCGGCTGCTCGAACTCGAGCACGAGGCGCAGCGCCGCATCCAGGTCGAGGATGTTGTTGAAGGACAGCTCCTTCCCGAGCAGCTGGCGGCTGTTCGCGAGGCTCGGTGTCGGCGCTTCCGGCATGCGGTAGAAGGCGGCCTTCTGATGCGGGTTCTCGCCGTAGCGCAGCTCCTGCACCTTCTCGCCGACGACGAAGTGCTGCGCCGGGAAGCGCTGTTGCTGCATGCCCGCGAACCAGGTGGCGATCGCCGCGTCGTACGCCGCGGTGTGCGCGAACGCCTTGCCGGCCAGCTCCCGCAACAGCGCCTGGTCGGGCACGTCCTCGGCGAGGCCGGCGAGCACGCGCGGGTAGTCGGCCGGATCGACCACGACCGCGACGTGGCGGTGGTTCTTGGCCGCCGAGCGCAACATCGCCGGCCCGCCGATGTCGATGTTCTCGACGATCTCCTCGGGGGTCGCTCCGCTCTTCCTGGCCGTCTCGCGGAAGCGGTAGAGGTTCACGCAGACGAGGTCGATCGCCTCGATGCCATGCTGAGCCATCGCCTCGCGGTCACCGCGGTCCTCGCGGCGCGCGAGGATGCCGCCGTGGACCCTGGGGTGCAGCGTCTTGATGCGCCCCCCCATCATCTCGGGGAACCCCGTGTACTCGGCGACCTCCTGCACGGGCAGGCCGGCATCGCGCAGCACCTTGCAGGTGCCGCCGGTCGAGAGCAGCCCGAAGCCGCGCGCAACGAGGCCTTTCGCGAACTCGACGAGACCGGTCTTGTCGGTGACCGACAGGAGGGCGCGGCGCTTCATGCGGTGCCTTTCTTCTCGCGTTGTTGGCCCTTGAGGTAGGCCTCGATGAACTCGTCGAGGTGGCCGTCGAGCACGCGATCGACGTTGCTGGTCTCGACGCCGGTCCGCAGGTCCTTGACCATCTGGTACGGCTGCAGCACGTAGGAGCGGATCTGGTTGCCCCAGGAGATCGAGCCGCGGTCGTAGAACTTCGCGAGGTCCTCCTTGCGCTTGGCCTCCTCGAGCTGCAGCAGCTTGGCCTTCAGCAGGTTCATCGCCAGCTGCCGGTTCTTGAGCTGGCTGCGCTCGACCTGGCAGCGCACCACGATCCCGGTCGGGATGTGGGTCAGGCGTACGGCGCTCTCGACCTTGTTGACGTTCTGGCCGCCGGCGCCGCCGCTGCGCATGGTGTCGACCTGCAGGTCCTTGTCGGGGATGTCGATCTTGACCTGCTCGTTGAACTCGGGCAGCACCTCGACCGACGCGAACGAAGTCTGCCGGCGGGCCTGGCCGTCGAAGGGCGAGATGCGCACGAGCCGGTGCACGCCCTGCTCGGCCTTCAGGCGGCCGTAGGCGTAGGGACCGCGGACCAGCACGGTCACCGTGCGGATGCCGGCTTCCTCGGCGCGTTGCAGGTCCTCCTCGATCACGTCGAAGCCCATGCGTGCCGCCCACTTCAGGTACATCCGCAGCATCATCTCGGTCCAGTCGGAGGCGTCGACGCCACCGGCCCCGGACTGCAGCGTGACGATCGCGTTCTTCTGGTCGTGTTCCCCGCCGAGCATCAACTGGAACTCGAGCCTGTCGAGGATCGCACGCAGCTCGGTCTCGTTCTGCCCCAGGTCCTGCTCGACTGCGGCGAAGTCATCCTTGCCCATCTCGAGCAGCACTTCGCCATCCTCGATCCTCTTCTGCGCCTGGTCGATCGGGTCGACGATGTTGCCGCAGAGCTTCTTCTCCTCGACCAGCTTCTGGGCGAGCTCCTGGCTGTCCCAGAAGCCCGGCTGGCTCATCCGGTGCTCGATGTCGCGCAGCTTGCGCAGCTTGCCTTCGTAGTCAAAGAGACACCTTGAGCTGGGCAATGCGCTCGGTGGCTTCCTTCAGGGCGTCGCGGTGGTCGGCTGCACTCATGGGGGGCAGCAGGTTAGCGAGCACTCAGCAGAAAAAAACGGCCGCGACGGGCGCTGCAGGCAAAGGATCGAAGTCGGCGAATCAAGGCCCGTCGCGGCTCGGAGTGTTCCAAGTCGGGGGCAGGCATCGCTGCCCGCCCCCGGGCGACAGGTCCATTCTCGGCAGGGGGATCCGGCGCATGAGGCGCGCCCCGAGCACCGCGACTGGAGTGGTTCCAGGGTCAGGCGCTCGCATCGGTGCTTCTGTGCCGGATCAGCCTCCCAAGTTTTTTTCGCGCGCGTGGCGAATCACTTCTTCGTGCCGACGGGCTGCTGCGCGATGCCCTTCTCCGCCATCAGTTTCTCGATCTCGTCCGGGGACGCAGGCACGGCTTCCGAGAGGTTGATGTAGCCGTCCTCGGTCACGAGGATCGTGTCCTCGACGCGGCAGCCCATGCCCTGCTTCGCGAAGTAGGCGCCGGGTTCGATCGTGAACACCATGCCCGGCCGCAGCTCGTCGTCACCGACGTCGTGCACCGCGAGTCCGACGTGATGGCTGACTCCGTGCGCCGAGCGGTAGCCCCGCTCGGTGAGCATCTGCCGGGCCTTGCGCTCGATCTCCCCCATCCGCAACCCAGGCTTCACCATCGTCACGAGCGTGCGCTGGATCTCGTAGATGTCCTGTACGAGCTTGCGCTGCTCGGGCGTGAACTTGCCGTTCGCAGGGAAGGTACGCGTCACGTCGGCGCAGTAGTTGCGCACCATCGGCGCGTAGTCCATGACGATCAGTTCGCCGTCCTCGATGCGCTTGCTGTTGGCCATGTAGTGCAGGACGCAACCGTTCTTGCCCGCGCCGACGATCGCGCCGTAGGCGTCGCCGTTGGCACCGAGCCGATCGAATACGTAGCGCGCGACGGCCGCGACCTCGAACTCATACATCCCTGGCTCGGTGCTGCGCATCGCCTCGGCGATGCCCTGGGCGCCCGCTGCCGCCGCAGCCCGGACGCAGGCGATCTCGTCCTTGGACTTCACGCCGCGCATGTCGTGGATCTCGGCGGTCAGATCCCGCACCGCGATGCCAGGGTACATGCGTTCGAGGCTCTCCTTGAGCGCGCTCTCGCGCGACTCGCGCCCGTCGAAGGGATCGTTCTGGCGTTCTCCGGCGACGCGCAGCATCTGTCCCGGGGTCGAAGACCGACCCGGGCTGGGCTGCAGCGGCGTCCAGAGCACCGGCTTCGCGCTGTCCCCCTGCTTGAGCAACTTGTCGAGCTCGGCGCGGAGCTGACCAGGGGGCAGGACCTTGCCGAACCCGGTCATCTCCTCGCCCTTCTTGCCGGGCGGCACGCGCTCTCCCTCCCAGTCGGCGGTGAAGCGGCTGAACGGCGGCACGAACAGCAGCTGCTCCTTGGTCTCCGGCAGCAGCAACACCGTGATGTTCGGCTCGTTGATTCCGGTCAGGTAGTAGCACTCGTGGTTCTGCACGAACTGCCCCATGTCCTCGTTGGTCCCTGCGCCGCGCACGAGCACGACGCCGGACTTGAGGCGCTGCATGAGTTCCTGCCGGCGCTGCGCGAGCTGGTCCTTGCCGATGTCGGGCAGCATCTGCTGCGCGGCGAGAGGCTGGAGAACGGCGGCGGCGACGAGCAGGAGCGGGAGTTGGCGGAGCTTCATGGAAGGACTGGAGGATGCAGCGGTTTCGCGCGGAGGTCGCGCGCGCACACGAGCGCGGCCACGAGCACGATCTGGCTCCATACGATGCCTGCCTGACCGAAGACAAGCCCGAGGAGCAGATCCTCACGCACCTCCAGGAAATGCGCGACGCCATGGCCCGCCGCGTGCGTGCCCGCGAGCCAGAGCACCGCCAGCACGCCCGCCGGAGCCGCGACGCGCATCGGGTGGCGGCAGGCGAAGGCTGCCGCGCGCAGCCAGGCGAGGAGCGCGCAGCGGCGATCGCCAGCGCAGAGGTCGGCGAGCGCCAGCTTGCCGATGAACACGAGCAGCAGGAACAGGCCCCCGTACACGCAGTCCCTCACCCACAGCGCGAACGGGATCAGGCGACCCGGCTCCAGGTCCTGTCCGCGCGCGGAGAGCTCGTGATCCAGTGCCGAGATCCCCCAACCCAGGAGCAAGAGCGGGATCAGCAGCAGCAGCAGGGCGCGCAGGCAGCGCGGCAGGCACCGCGCCCCCGCGGCGAGGAACGTGCCGAAGGTGAAACGGACCGGACCGCGCACCGTGGTCAACACGGCACCGGCCAGGAACGCGCCGAAACAGAGCGCGAACACGAACGCACCCCCGAGCTGCAGCGTCGCCTCGGGGACGAGACGCCCGAAGTCCGCGTCGAGATAGGGCTCGTACCGGAACGTCGACCCGGGATGGACGGCGAGGCGCGTGCGGCCTGCCACGAACGCCGGCCAGACCACTACGACTGCCGCCACGGTGATCACCAGCCAGGAGGTCAACCATGCGCGCGGGTGGACGAGCGCGATGCCGAGGGCCCGCAGGGCGCTGCTCATCCGCCGACTCCGGTTACGAAGGTCAGCTCGCTCTGGGCGCGCAGCAGCCAACGCAGGCCGCGATACAGCGCCGGCCGGTGATCGACCTCGGCCCGCCAGCCGTTGTCGAGCAGGTTCGCGTCGAGCAGATACGCACCGACCGCGCCCTGGTCCGCCTCGCTGGCCACGCCCTCCGGCGGATCGACCCAGACCTCGAGCAGGCGCGCGGGCTCGTCGAACGTGAAGCGCTGCCACGGATAGATCTCGCGCGCCGGGAACTCGCGGTAGACCGGGGGCTTCCCGGCGAACGTGAAGCGGATGCGCACGTCTGCCCGCAGGGCACCCGTGCGGCGGATCACGACCTCCTTGCGCTGGCCGCGACCGTCCGGAGGCGAGACCGATTCGATCCCATAGTCGAAGTCGGCCTGGGCGGCGCGCGCCGCGGTGAAGAACGCTGCGACGTCGGCACCGCAGACTTCGGCCAGCGTACGCTCGAAGTCCGCGGTCGTCGGGTGCGTGAACCGCGCACGCATCGCAAACGTGCGCAGGAACGTCCAGAACTTCTGATGGCCGACGAGGCGCTCCAGCGTGCGCAGCAGGGTCGCCGGCCGCATGTAGCTGTTCACGCCATAGCTCCGGCGATCGAGGTAGAGCCAGCCCGGCCGCACGAGCGCATCGAGCGTGCCGCCGGCGAGGAAAGCCGTGCGATCCGTGGCGCCGCGGAGCTGTCGCGCCTCCCGGAACGCGGCGAGCGTCGGCTGCGTGCGCAGGATGTCGAGCACCGGCGACGCCGGCAGCGCGATCCCCTCCCAACGCAGCCGCGCGCTCCACTGGCGGACTTCCGGCGGCGCCCACTCGAGCGGCAACCGCAGGCTGCCGAGCGACGGCTGGACATTGGCCGCCTCGACCGCGAGCGGCACGAGGCCGAAGCGGGTGGTCGCGACGGGGCGCATCTGCGGGTCGTAGAGCAGCGTCTGCGCCCTGCCCTCGCAGAAGGTGTTGATCCCCTCGTCGAGCCAGGACTCCTCCGACTCGTCGTTCGCCGAGAGGCCGTACCAGTACTGATGCCCGAACTCGTGCACGAGCACGTGTTCGGGCGCGAGCTCGCGCTCGTGCAGCCAGAGCGGCGTCGCTCCCGTGATCAGCATCGGGTACTCCATGCCCCCGCCGAGCGAACGCCCGCTGAAGTCGGATCCGGGGTCGACGACCGTGATCCTCGGGTAGG
>CAZSKV010000681.1:0-10389 GCA_964607495.1 uncultured candidatus Brocadiaceae bacterium | reverse complement strand
CTTCGCGCCGACCAGCCGCTTCGGCACGCCGCAGGATCTGATGCACCTGATCGACACGCTGCACGCGCACGGCATCGGCGTGATCCTGGACTGGGTCCCGTCGCACTTCCCGTGTGATCAGCACGGTCTCGCGTTCTTCGACGGCGAGCACCTCTACGAACACGCCGACCCCAAGCAGGGCTTCCACCCCGACTGGAAGTCGTCGATCTTCAACTACGGCCGGCACGAGGTGCGCGCGTTCCTGATCAGCAGCGCGCTGCACTGGCTCGAGCACTACCACGTCGATGGCCTGCGCGTGGACGCTGTCGCCTCGATGCTCTACCGCGACTACTCGCGCCCGGCCGGCGAGTGGGTCCCGAACGTGCACGGCGGCCGCGAGAACCTGGAGGCGATCGGCTTCCTGCGCCAGTTGAACGCCGCGATCCACGCGCGCTTCCCGACGGCGCTGACCTTCGCCGAGGAGTCGACCGCGTTCCCGCAGGTCTCGCATCCAGAGGCGCAGGGCGGGCTCGGCTTCGACTTCAAATGGGACATGGGCTGGTTGCACGACACGCTGCGCTACCTCGCGCGCGATCCGGTGCACCGCTGCCACCACCAGAACGAGCTGACCTTCCGCAGCCTCTACGCGTTCTCCGAGAGCTATGTGCTGCCGCTCTCGCACGACGAGGTCGTGCACGGCAAGAGCTCGCTGCTGCACAAGCTGCCCGGGGACGACTGGCAGAAGTTCGCGAACCTGCGCGCGCTCTACGGCTACATGTTCGCGCAGACCGGCAAGAAGCTGCTCTTCATGGGCGCGGAGTTCGCACAGCGCGACGAATGGAAGTGCGAGCAGAGCCTCGACTGGCACCTGCTGCAGTGGCCGCCGCACCGCGGCTTGAGCCGCTGGGTGGCCGACCTGAACCGGCTCTACCGCGCCGAACGCGCGCTGCACGAACTCGACTGCGATCCGGTCGGCTTCGCGTGGATCGCGTGCGAGGACGCGACGCAGAGCGTGTTCGTGATCGAACGCCGCACCGAGGGCGCGCGCCCGGTCGTGATCGTGCTGAACTTCACGCCGGTCCCGCGCACGAACTACCGCATCGGCGTGCCGGCCACCGGCCGCTGGCGCGAGCTGCTCAACAGCGACGCGGGCGAGTACGGCGGCAGCGGCCACGGCAACCTCGGCGCCCTCGAGGCCGCCCCGATCCCCTACCACGGCCGCACGCACAGCCTGATGGTCACGCTGCCGCCGCTCGGAGTGGTCTGGCTGGCGCCGGACCGGGCCCCCGCCGCGAGCTGAGCGCCCCCGCAAGTCCCTCCCCCGTCCAGCCGAAACAGGATAGCAAGCCCGATCGCATGGACCGCTTCGTCTGCGTACACGGCCACTTCTACCAGCCGCCGCGTGAGAACCCCTGGCTCGACGAGATCGAGCTGCAGGCGGCCGCCTATCCGTACCACGACTGGAACGAGCGGATCACGGCCGAGTGCTATGCGCCGAACGCGGTGTCGCGCATCCTCGACGACGAGCGGCGGATCGTGCAGATCTGCAACAACTACGCGCGGATGTCGTTCAACTTCGGGCCGACGCTGCTGAGCTGGCTCGAGCGCAAGCAGCCGAAGGTCTACCAGGCGATCCTGCGCGCCGACATCGAGAGCCGGCAGCGCTTCTCCGGTCACGGCAACGCCCTCGCGCAGGTCTACAACCACATGATCATGCCGTTGGCGAACGCGCGCGACCGGCGCACGCAGGTGCGCTGGGGTCTCGCCGACTTCGAACGGCGCTTCGGCCGCCGGGCCGAGGGCATGTGGCTCGCGGAGACGGCCGTCGACCTGGCGTCGCTCGAGGTGCTGGCGGAGCACGGCATCCGCTTCACGATCCTCGCGCCGCACCAGGCACGCAGCGTGCGCGCGCGCGGTGAGACCACCTGGAATGCGGTGCAGGGCGGGATCGATCCGCGGCGGCCGTACGCGGTCAAGCTGCCGAGCGGACGCGAGATCGTGGTGTTCTTCTACGACGGGCCGATCTCACGCGCGGTCGCGTTCGAGAGCCTGCTGCAGCGCGGCGAGACCTTCGCGCACCGCCTGCTCTCGGGCCTCGACGAGCGCCGGCAGGGTCCGCAGCTCGTGAACATCGCGACCGACGGCGAGACCTTCGGCCACCACCATCTGCACGGCGACATGGCCCTGGCCTACTGCCTGCACTACGTCGAGGCGCAGGGCCTGGCCCGGATCACCAACTACGGCGAGTTCCTGGACCTCTGCCCGCCGACGCACGAGGCCGAGATCGAGGAGAACACCTCGTGGAGCTGTGCGCACGGCGTCGAGCGCTGGCGTTCCGACTGCGGCTGCGCGACGGGCGGCCTCGGCGGCTGGAACCAGCGCTGGCGCGCGCCGTTGCGCGCGGCCCTCGACTGGCTGCGCGACGAGCTCGCGCCGCGCTTCGCGTCCCGCGCCGGCCGGCACCTGAAGGACCCCTGGGCCGCGCGCGACGACGCGATCGCGCTCGTGCTCGACTCGTCGCGCGACAGCCAGGACCGCTTCTTCCAGCAGCACGCGCTCGAGGAGCTCGACGAGCAGGAGCGCGTGACCGTGCTCGAGCTGCTCGAGATGCAGCGCAACGCGCTGTTGATGTTCACGAGCTGCGCGTGGTTCTTCAACGACCTCGCGGGGATCGAGACGATCCAGTGCCTGCAGTACGCGGGCCGCGCGATCCAGCTGGCCGAGGAGCTGTTCGGCCCCGGCATCGAGGAGCAGTTCGTGCAGCGTCTCGAGCCGGCGCAGAGCAACGTCAAGGAGCACGGCGACGGGCGCGCGGTCTATGCGCGCTGGGTCAAGCCGAGCAAGGTCGGCCTCGAACAGGTGCTGGCCCACTTCGTGGTCGCCGGCCTCTTCGAACCGCCCGAGCGCTGGAGCCGCGTGGCCGGCTATCGCATCCAGGTCGAGGACTGGGAACTGCTCGAGGCGGGCAGGAGCCGGATGGCGCTCGGCAAGGCGCAGATCCGCTACGAGGTGACTGGCGAAGCGGCGCGCCTCGCGTTCTGGGCGCTGCACTTCGGGGACCACAACCTGACCGCGGGCGTGCGCACGGTCCCGGCCGACGCGGACTACGTGACGATGAACGACGAGGGCCGCGCGGCGTTCGCCCGCGCCGATCTGCCGCAGCTGATCCGCCTCGTCGACCGCTGGTTCGGCGACCGGACCTACTCGTTGAAGTCGCTGTTCCGCGACGATCAGAACCGCGTGCTGGACCACATCCTGGGCAACACGCTGCGCGAGGTCGAGGACACCTACCGCCATCTGCACGAGCACCACGCGCCGCTGATCCGCTATCTCGCGAGCCTGAACGTCGCGCAGCCGAAGGCCTTCGAGCTGATGGCCGAGTTCGTGCTCAACACCGGCCTCAAGCGCGCGCTCGGCGAGCCGAACCTCGACCTCGTGCGCGTCCAGCACCTGCTGGCCGAGGCCCGCCACGAGCACATCACGCTGGACGGCCCCGGCCTCGGGCACGCGTATGCGCACGCCCTCGAGCGGCTCGCGCTGCACCTGCAGATGGCGCCGTCGGACCTGCCGGCGCTGCAGACGCTGCGCGCCGCGGTCGGCCTGGTCGAGACGCTGCCCTTCGAGGTCAACCTGTGGCGCACGCAGAACGTCTACTACGAGCTGCTGCACGGACCCTACCTCGAGATCTCCCGCCGCGGCGCCAGCGGCAACCGCGTCGCCGCCGAATGGAGCCGGCTCTTCGTCGACCTCGGCACGGCCCTGCGCGTGCGGCTGGACCTGCCGGCGGTTGCCAGACCGTCGTGAGGGTTCCGCGCGCGACCTACCGGTTGCAGCTGCACGCGGGGTTCACGTGCGCGCAGGCCCAGGCGATCGTGCCCTATCTCTTCGAGCTCGGGATCAGCGACCTCTACCTGTCGCCGATCCTGCAGTGCCGGCCGGGTTCGGCGCACGGCTACGACGTCGTCGACCCGCTGCGGATCGACGACGCGCGCGGCGGCGAGGCCGGGCTGCGCGCGCTGGCGGCCGAGGTGCGCCGCTTCGGCATGGGGATCGTGCTCGACATCGTGCCCAACCACATGGCCGCGGCCGCGGAGAACCCGTACTGGAGCGACGTGCTCGCGCACGGCCGGGCCTCGCGCTACGCGGACTGGTTCGAGATCCGCTGGCACGAGAACGGCGGCCGCGTGGTCTGGCCGGTGCGCGCGGATCCGGGTCCGCCCGAGGTCGGGCCGCACCACGAGAAGGTGTTCTGGAAGGACGGCACGCCGCGCATCAACTACCGGCGCTACCTGGATCTCAACGACCTCGTCTGCCTGCGCATGCACGACCGCGGGGTCTTCGCCGCGACCCACGCCAAGGTCTGCGAGCTGGTGCGCGAGGGCCTCGTGACGGGGCTGCGGATCGACCATGTCGACGGGCTGCTCGACGCCGGGCAGTACCTGCACTGGCTGCGCGCGGCCGTCGGCGAGGCGTGCTGGATCGTCGTCGAGAGCGGCGAGACGCCGCCACGGGACTGGCCGGTGCAGGGGACGACCGGGTACGACTTCCTGCGCATCGTGAGCGCCGGCGCGGTCGATGCGGCAGGACTGCAGCACTTGCGCCGCCTGTATCGGCGCTTCGTCGACCGGCAGCCGGTCGACCGCGACCAGGTGCGCGACTGGGTCACGCGCACGCTGCTCGCACCCGAGGCGCGCGCGGCCGGCGACGATCCGGCGCGGCAACGCCAGTTCGCGGTCGCGCGCGACGCGAAGGCGATCGAGGACACGGTCTTCTACCGCGACTACCCGCTGCTCGCCTTCTGCGAACTCGGCTGTGATCCAGACATGGAGGCGCTGCCGGCCGGCGAGGTGCGCCGCCTGCTCGCGCGCCGGCCGGCGGAGACGATGAGCACGACCCAGACGCACGACACCAAGCGTGGCGAGGACGTGCGCGCGCGGCTGCTCGCCCTGACCGGACTGGCCGCGGAGTTCGAGACCCTGGTCCTCGCGTGGCACGAGCAGCATGCGGCGCTGCGCGGCGATCTCGACCCGAACTGGGAGTGGTTCGTCTACCAGACGCTGATCGGCGCGTGGCCGCTCGCCGACGACCGGCTCGAGGCCTACCTGGTCAAGGCCGCGCGCGAGGCGAAGCTCGAGACCAGCTGGCTCGCGCCCTGCGCGGCGTTCGAGGCGCGGCTGTGTGCGTTCGCGCGCGGTGTACGCGACGCGGTCGCCCCGTTCGCCGCGAAGGTCGCGGTGCGCGGCGCCGACCTCTCGCTGCGCATCCTCGAGCACAAGCTCACGGCCCCGGGCGTGATCGACATCTACCAAGGTTGTGAACTCTGGGACCTGGCGCTCGTCGACCCCGACAACCGGCGGCCGGTCGACTTCGCGGCGCGCAACGCGCTGCTCGCCACGCTCGACCAGCCGATCCGCGATCCGCTGGACCCACGGCGCAAGCTCAAGTGCCTGCGCGACGGGCTCGCCGCCCGGGAGAGAATCCTCGCAAAGTAGTACGCGGCACGTATGCACCAAGCACGATGGCTGCGGTCCACGGTGCTCCGCGTTGGTCGTTCCTCCTGTTGCTGCTCTTCGCAGGCAGCGGCTGCGCGGCGCTGATCTACGAGGTCGTCTGGTTCCACCTGCTGCGCCTGGTCGTCGGCGGTTCGGCGATCTCGCTCGGCTTCCTGCTCGGCTCGTTCATGGGTGGCATGTGCCTGGGCAGCCTGCTGCTGCCCCGCCTGGACCGGCCGGAATGGCACCCGCTGCGCGTCTATGCCGCGCTCGAAGTCGCGATCGGTGGCTTCGGCCTGCTGCTGCCGGAGGTGCTGCCGACCCTCGGCCGGATCTACGTGGAGCGGGTCGGGCACGGCCCGGGGGGGATCCTGCTGCGCGGCGCGGTCTGCGCGGCGGCGCTGCTGCTGCCGACCTTCTGCATGGGCGCGACGCTGCCGGCGATCGCGCGCTGGCTCGACACCTCGAAGGCCGGCATCGCGGCGCTGGGCCGCTTCTACGGCGCCAACATCGCCGGCGCGGTGCTCGGGACGCTCGGCACCGGCTTCTACCTGCTGCGCGTGCACGACACGGTGGTCGCGACACAGGTCGCGGCGGCGCTGAACGGTCTCGTCGCGCTGGTCGCCCTCGGGCTCTCCTGCCGCGCGAGGGCGGCGCCGCCGGTCGCCGCCGCCGAGAGCGGACCGGCGGCACCGCGCCAGCCGGCCGTCTACGTCGCGATCGCGCTCTCCGGACTCTGCGCGCTCGCGGCCGAGGTGGTGTGGACCCGCCACCTCGCGTTGCTCTTCGGCGCCTCGGTCTACACCTTCGCGCTGATCCTCGCGGTGTTCCTGCTCGGCCTCGGTCTCGGCAGCAGCCATGGGGCGCGGCTCGCGGCGCGCACGGAGGCGCCCTGGCGGCTCTTCGCCTGGTGCCAGATCCTGGTCGCGGCGGCGCTCTGCTACAGCGCGGTCATGATCGCCTACGTGATCCCCTACACGGAGGCGACCTGGGTGCTGAAGCCGTTCGTGCACCAGAACGTGCTCGTGCGCTTCCCGTGGGACTTCGTGCGCTGCGTGCTCGCGATCCTGCCGGGCCCGATCCTCTGGGGCGCGAGCTTCCCGTTGGCGCTGGCCGCGGCCGGCGGCGGCACGCGCGATCCAGGCCGGCTGGTCGGCGGGATCTCCGCGGCCAACACCACAGGCGCGATCCTCGGCGCGCTCGGCACCGGGCTGCTTGCGATCGGTCTCGCCGGCAGCCACCGCACGCAGCAAGGGCTCGTCGTCGCCGCCGGCGCGACCGCGCTGCTGCTGATCGTGACCGCGCCGGCGCCGCGCCGCTGGCTCGCGAGGATTGGCGCCGGGCTCGTGGCCGCGGCCGCGACCGCCGGGTTCACCCTGCTCACGCCGCACGTTCCCCACGGACTGCTCGCCTGGGGCCGCAACATCGCCGACTGGGAGAACGGCGTGACCTACCTCGAGGTCGCCGAAGGCGTCGATTCGTCGGTCGCGATCACCGAGAGCATGGGCGTCCGCAACTTCCACGTCGCCGGCAAGATCGAGGCGTCGACCGACCGCACCGACATGCGCCTGCAACGCATGCTCGGCCATCTGCCGGCGCTCGTGCACGAGAACCCGCGCAAGGTGCTGATCGTCGGCTGCGGCGCCGGCGTGACCTCGGGCACGTTCTGCGACTACCCGAGCGTCGAGCGGATCGTGATCTGCGAGCTCGAGCCCAAGGTCGTCGAGTTGTCGCGACGCTGGATGCGCGAGGCCAACGGCGGCGTGCTCGACGACCCGAGGACCGAGGTCATCTTCGACGACGCGCGGCACTTCCTGGCCACGACCCGCGAGAAGTTCGACGTGATCACGTCGGATCCGATCCATCCCTGGGTGCGCGGCGCGGCGACGCTCTACACGCTCGACTACTACGCGCTCGTGCAGCAACACCTCGAACCGGGCGGCGTCGTCACGCAGTGGGTGCCGCTCTACCAGACCGACGCAGCCTCGGTGAAGAGCCAGATCGGCACGTTCTTCCACGCCTTCCCGCGCGGCACGCTCTGGAACAGCGACATCACCGACCGCGGCTACGACGTCGCACTGATGGCACAGCTCGAGCCGATGGTGATCGACGCCGACCGGATCGACGCCGTGCTCGCCGAGAACGACCAGGTCCGCGCCGCGCTCGAAGAGGTCGACCTCGGCAGCGCGGCGCGCCTGCTCAAGACCTACGCCGGGCGCGCGAGCGACCTGCGCCCGTGGCTGGCCGACGCGCAGCTCAACGAGGACGTCGCCCTGCGGCTGCAGTACCTCGCCGGCCTGGCGATCGACTTCTACGACGACGTGCAGATCTTCGAGACGATCAAGCGCTACCGCTGCTACCCGGAGACGCTTTTCGTGTTGCCGCCGGACCTGGAGCTCGACCTCCGGACCTTCCTCAAGCGCTGAGATGCGGGCCATCGCACATGCAGTCGGTCGCTCCCTCGCGCGCTGCAAGCTGACCTTCGTCGCGCGGCAGCCGATCGACGTCGCCGTCGCGCAGCGCCAGCACGCCGCCTACTGCGAGCTGCTGCGCAGCCTCGGCGTCGCGGTGCAGGTGGTGTCGACCTGCCCCGACGGGGCCGATGCGGTCTTCGTCGAAGACGTCGCGGTCGTGCTCGACGAGCTCGCGGTTGCCGCGGCGATGGGTGCCACGACCCGCCGGCCCGAGGTCGAGGCGATGCTGCCGGTGCTCGCCGCGCACCGCCGGGTCGTGCGCATCGAACCACCGGCGACGCTCGAGGGCGGCGACGTGCTGCGGATCGGGCGCACGCTCTACGTCGGGAGCTCGGCGCGGACGAATGCGGCCGGGATCGCCGCCCTCGCGCACCTGGTCGCGCCCTTCGACTACCGGGTCGTGCCGGTCGCGGTGCGTGGCTGTCTGCACCTGAAGACCGCGTGCACCGCGCTCACGGACCAGGTGCTGCTCGCGAATCCGGCGTGGGTGGACCTGCGGCCCCTCGCGGACATGCGGGTCGTCGAGGTCGCGCCGGGCGAGCCCTTCGGCGGCAACGTGCTGCGGTTGGGCGATGCCCTCTGCGCGGCGGCGGCGCCGGCGGCGACCAATGCGCGGATCCGCGCGCTCGGAATCCCGCTGCACGAGGTCGACATCTCCGAACTGCACAAGGCCGAGGCGGGCGTGACCTGCCTCACGCTGGTGTTCGCGTAGCGCGAGCCGGTCACTTGCCGGTCATGTCCAGCGGCACGCGCTGCAACCAGACCGCCATCGGCGTGCGCCCGCGGTTGGCCCACGCGTAGTACGGGATCAGGGTCAGCGGCTGCGCCTCCGGAGCCGTCGTCGCGTGCAGGGTCACGACCCCGCCGAGCAGCGCCTTCTGCAGACGCGCGCTGAACTGCGCCACGTCGGGAACGAGCAAGGGCTGCACGCGGCCGCCGGGCTGGTCCAGCCCTTCGGCGCAGTAGAGGACCGGACCGCGTTGGATCGCAACCTTGCCCGCACAGTCCGCGACTTCCGGTTTGGCCTGGATCCGGCGGACCGGCATCGGCAGATCGAGCTCGATCGTGTCGCCGGGTTTCCACTCGCGCTCGAGTTCATGGAAGCCGAGGCGCAGACCATTGCGGAGTCCATGCCAGCTGGAGCCCACACGCACGCGCGCTTCGGGAGCCGCCGGGCTGGCGAAGCGGTAGAGCTCACCGGGCACCGGATGTTCGCGCGCCCAGCCCGGGACGCGCAGGCACAGCTTGAAGCGCAGCGGCCGCTCCGGCCGGATCTCGAGCAGCACGCGGCCGTCCCAGGGATAGGCGGTGGTCTGCTCGATCCGCACCTTGGTGCCGGCGACCTCGAGCTCGGCGGTGCTGTTGCCGTAGAGGCAGACGTGGATCGAGTCGCCGTTCTGCGCGTAGACGTAGCCGGGGAGCGCCGCGAGGAAGCGCACGACGTTCGGCGGGCAGCACGCGCAGTCGAACCAGGGCACGCGCTCGGCGCCGTGCTCGGACTCGAGCGGGTTGGGATAGAAGAAACGGTCGCCTGCGAGCGACACACCCGAGAGCAGGCCGTTGTAGAGCACGCGCTCGAACACATCGAGCGGCATCGAGTTGCCGGTCGCGAGGAACACCCGCCAGTGGAAGAACGCGTTCGCGATCGCGGCGCAGGTCTCGGCGTACGCCGTGCGGTTTGGCAACTCGAAGTCGGCCCCGAACGCTTCGCCGCCGCCGCGCGCGCCAATGCCGCCGGTCACGTAGAGCTTCTTGGTGACGATGTCCTGCCAGAGGCCGTTCAGCGTGCAGAGGTAGCGCTCGGCATCGACCTCGGCCATGCCCGCGTAGAGGTAGGCCGCGCGCACGGCATGGCCGACCGCGGTGCGCTGCTGGTCGACCGGGAGGTGGTCCTGCGCGTACTCGCCCTGCAGCGCGCGCCCATTGCCGGGCCGGCCGCGCGCCTCGAGGAAGAAGCGCGCGAGGTCGCGGTACTTGGGCTGGCCGGTCGCGTCGGCGAGCCGCGCGAGCGCGAGCTCGACCTCGGGATGGCCGTCGGGATGTTCGCGCTTGCCGGGCCCGAAGGTGCGCGCGACGAGGTCCGCATGCGCGAGCGCGACGTCGAGCAGCGTGCGCGTGCCGGTCGCCGCATGGTGCGCGATCGCGGCCTCGTAGAGATGGCCGGCACAGTAGAGCTCGTGACCCCAGGCCAGGTCCGACCAGCGCTCCTTGCCCCCGGGCGGCATGTGGCCTTCGCGCTGCAGCGTGCGCGCGGTGTAGAGGTAGCCGTCCTGCTCCTGGGCGGCGGCGATCGCGGCGACGAGTTCGTCGACGCGGGCGCGCAACGCGGGGTCGGGATGCGTGCGCAGCGCATGGCAGGCGCCTTCGACGAGCTTGAACACGTCGGAGTCGTTGAAGAAGTAGCCCTTGTGCTCGCCGGCCTTCTGCCTGCCCGCGACGCCGAA
>CAZSKV010000680.1:0-10008 GCA_964607495.1 uncultured candidatus Brocadiaceae bacterium | reverse complement strand
CCGCACCTGGACCTTGAACTGCTCGCTGCGTTCGACCGGGGCGACGACGTGCCAGTTGGTGATCACGAGGCCGCTCTCGTCGAGGATCACGCCCGAGCCCTGGCCGTCGGCTTCGAAACCGTCCTTGGCGAGGCGGTTCGCGTGGCCGATGTAGATCGAGACGACCGAGTCCGCGGCGCGCTGCACGGCGCGCACCTCGGGGGTCATCCGGGCCTCGAGCTCGGCGTCAGGAGTGGTTGGCGAGGCCGCCTGGACCGGCTTGGGGCGCAGATCCTTGGCGGGCTCCTGGCCGGTCGCGAACACGGCCAGCAGAACCAGGGGAATCGTGGTGCGGACGGTCATTGCGCGCAGAATGTAGGCCACCCCGACGGATGGCGGGAGACAGGACTCCCACGGCAGCGGCGTCAGTCGTCCCCGAACGCGCGCACGAACGCCGCGCGTCGCGGCGCCGGCATCGGCGAATCGGCGCCCCGGACGCTGCGCCAGATCGCCTCGTTGAACAGGAAATCGTCCGCAGCATCCTCGGTGGCCAGGTTCATCGTCTCCATGAGGCCGGCCCCCCAGCCGAGCTTGCCGTTGCGCTCGTCGCGCGAGATCCGGCTCGGGAGCCTGGCGTAGGCCGTGAAGTCCGGCGTGCCCGTGAAGCAATCGTACATCGGCAGCGCCGCCGCATCGAACTGGCTCATCGGCGGCAGACCGAGGATCAGTTCGATCGTGCGCAGCATCGAACACGTGGAGTACATCGTCGACACGACCGCGCCGCGCCGCACGTAGGGACCAGCCACGAGGCCGACCGTGCGGTGGGCGTCGACGTGGTCGGGGCCGTTCTGGGCGTCGTCCTCGATGCAGAACACGGCCATCTGCCGCCAGAACCGCGTCTGCGCGAGCGCGGCAAGCACCGTGCCGAGCGCCAGGTCGTTGTCGGCGACCATCGCCCGCGGCGTCAACGCGCCGACCTTGGTGCCGGCCGTGTGGTCGTTCGGCAGGCGCAGCACGATCAGGCGCGGCAGCTCGCCCTTGCGTTCGAACTCGGCGAGCTCGTGGCAGAAGCGCGCGGCGCGGTCCACATCGCGGTACTCGAGGTCGTACGAGCGGAAGTACGGATCGAAGTGCCCCTCCAGCGCCGCGGCCCGGGCTGTCCCGGGCGCATCCGGCGTCGCGCCGTTGGCGACGAACTCGCCGTAGCTGCGATAGCTGAGGCCGGCGGCCTTGGCGAGATCCCAGAGATAGCCGTTCTTCGGGCGTGCGAGGCGATGTTCGCCCTCCGCCGGGTAGCCGAGGTCGGCCGGCCGGCCGCCCTCGACGCGCGTGCTGCCCTTGCCGCCATAGGTGACCGGCCAGGTCCGCTCGACGAAGTCGGTCGCGTAGGCGCCCATCGTCCACTCGTGGCCGTCGGCCGACACTTCGGACTCGACGTAGAAGTTGTCGAGCAGCACGAAGGTGTCCGCGATCGCGTGGTGGTTCGGGGTCACGTCTGCGCCGAAGATGCAGAGCCTGGGGTCACCGTTGCCGCGCGGGACGTCGCCGAAGACCTGGTCGTAGGTGCGGTTCTCCTTGATCACGTAGACGACGTAGCGGATCGGCGAGGGGTCGCCGACGCGGGCCGGGATCGGGGAGTCCTCCGGGCGCCGCTCGAGGCCACGCACGCGCGCGCCTGCCTGCAGCGGGGCATTGCGCAGTGCCTGCGCGGTCAGACGCTGCATCGCCGCGGCATCGGGGAACGCGAAGCGCGACAGCGTGCCCGTGAACATCGACCCCGTGTAGTCGTCGGGGTCGGTCTGGCGGGAACGGGAGTCGCTCTGCGGCAGGCCGGGGTTGGCGTGCGAGCCGCGTCCGCCCTTGCCGTTCGCGACCAGCACCTGCTTGCCATCCGGAGTGAAGGTGACCGCGGTCGGGTACCAGCCGGTCGGGATGAAGCCGAGCGCGCGGCTGCGCCGGCGCTCGCGCACGTCGAACACCGCGAGGTCGTTGTTGTCGGCGTTCGCGATCAGCAGCGTGTGGCCATCCGGGCTCAGCGCGAGTGCGTTCGGCGTGGAGCCCGGCGGCGCGTCGGGGTAGAGCGCCGAAGCGAGCGTCTCCTCGACCGTGAACGTCGCCACGTCGATCACGCTCGTGGTGTTCTCGTTGGCATTGCTCACGAAGAGGCGGGCGCCATCCTGGCTCAGGAGCAGTTCGGAGGGATGTTCGCCGGTGCGCGCGGTCGCGAGGATCGCGCCGCGGGCGGACAGGCGCAGGACCTCGCCCCGGCCCCAGCAGGACACGAAGTAGCCGCCGTCGGGGGCGCGCAGCAGGTCATAGGGGAAGGCGCCCGCAGGCAATGCCGTGGCCACGGATCCCGCCAGCGCATGGCCACGCTGCAGCGCGACCACGAGCCCACCGTCGGCATCGAGCGCGATGCCTGCCGGCAGGTCGATCTGGCGCGGATCGCCGAGCGGGCGCGTGGTGGGGGCGGAGAAACGCGCGGTTTCCGGGGCGAACGGCACTGCGTACACGAGGTCGTCCACGCCGCCCGACACGAAGAGCGTGCGCCCATCGGCGCTGAAGGTGCATCCCCGCCAGGAGCGCGCGAGCGGCACCTCGGCGACGCAGCGGCCCTGCGCGGCATCGAAGAGCGTGATGCCGTGGGCGCGGTAGCCGGCGTGCTGGATCGCGAGATGGCGGCCGTCCTGGTGCCAGACCAGGCGCAGCGGCAGGTCGTGCGCGAGGGGCAGCTGCTCGCCGTGCGGCGTCAGCCGCCAGCCGTTCGGCAGCACGATCGAGCCATCGGGCCGGGAGCCGGGACCATCCTGCGCGAGCAGCGCCGGGACGAGGGAGGTCAGCAGCAACAAGGGGCGCATGCCGGGTTCATATCCGCGACCCGGCCGTTGCGGGAACCCCGGGTCCGCCGCAACCTGTCGGACCGATGCGCTGGTTCGCCGATGCCGCCCTGCTCGCGGTCGTGCTCGTCTGGGGCGTGAGCTTCCCGCTAGTGCAGGAGACCGTGCGCGCGTGGCCGGTGTTCGCGTTCCTCGCGCTGCGTTTCGCGATCGCGACGCTGGCCTTCGCGCCGGTCCTGCTCGCGACCAGGGGGCGGCCGTGGCGGGGGTGCCTGTTCCCGGGCTTTCTCGCGGGCCTGTGCTTGCTGCTCGGCTTCTGGCTGCAGACCGAGGGCCTGCCGTCCACGACCTCCGCCAATGCCGGGTTCCTGACCGGCATCAGCGTCGTGCTCGTGCCGCTCGGCGCACGGGCGTGCCTCGGCCACCGCCTGCGCTGGGCCGAGGTGCTCGGCATCGGCCTCGTGTGCGTGGGTCTCGCGCCGCTCTGCCTGAACGAGGGCTTCACGCTGCGCGCGGGCGATCGCCTGGTGCTCGGTTGTGCGTTCGCGTTCGCGGCGCAGATCCTGATCGTGGGCCACTATGCGCCGCGTCTCGACCCGATCCGCTTCACGGCCGTGCAGGTGGCGACCGCCGCGCTCGGCACGTTTGCGGTGGCGGTGCTGCAACCCCTGCCTCCAGCGTTGCCGGCCGGGGTGCTCGGCGCGGCGGCGTTCACCGGGGTCCTGGCGACCACGATGGCCTTCGGCGTGCAGACCTGGGCGCAGGGCTTCACGACCCCGGTGCACACGGCCCTGATCTTCAGCCTCGAGCCGGCGTGCGCGGCGCTGATGGGTTGGTGGTGGGCCGGCGAGCGGCTGACGCTCGTCCAGCTCGGCGGCGCGGGCCTGATGCTGCTCGGCATGCTCTGCGGCGCGCTCGGCGTGCTCGGCGGTGCGAGCAAGCCTGCGACCGCGCCTACTTCGTCGCCTTGAGCGGCTTCTTGCTGTTCAACTGCGCCGTCGAGGCGACCGCGGCGGCGTCGCCGACCAGGTTCTGCACGTCGCTGCTGGCGACATTGGCTGCCTTGAGCTTGTTGGTCAGCTCGGTCCGCAGGTCGGTGATCTGCGCCTCGGTGATGCTCGCGCTGAACAGGACCGCTTGCACGCAGCCCTGCAGCTCCAGCACTTCCTTGGCGCTCAACTTGCCGTCGGCGGTCATCGTGGCCGCGCGCTTGGCGAGCGAGCAGATCGCATCCGTGCTCGGCTTCTGCGTGCCGCCGATCGCGTGCGCGATCGTCTTCTCGAGCGTTGCGACCATGTCGGGAGTGATCTCGGCCTTCGCCTCGAGCGCGTCGAGATCCGCCTTCAGCTTGTCGACGCTCTGCTTCTGCGTCGCATCCAGCTTGTGCGGCATCCACTCGCGCAGCCCCGCGAAGGTGTCCGGCGGCGTCTTGCTGAGTTTGGCCGGCTTCTTGGCCTCGGGCTTGCTCTCCTCGACCGGCTTGCTGACCTTCTTTGGATCCTGCTTGCGCTTGGGTGGGTGGGACTGCGCGAGCCCATCGACGCAGAACCAGGGTAGGGAGACAGCCAGGAGTGCGAGAACTCGGGTCCGGATCATGCGAAGCGGATCAGGGTCAGGGATGAACCACCCGAGGGGGCTGGGCGGCGGGCGGATGGTAGCAGCAGGCCACGAAAGCGCAACCTGGTGGGGATGGCCCCCGGCTCCACCCAAGCCCTAGTCGCATCGGGAATTCAACCCTCGAGCCGGGGGTCGGGTCGCACGACCGGATCCAGCGGCTGACGGGCCGCGAGCCGGCCGTCGATCTGCAGGTCCAGGAGCTCGGCGCAGAGCCCCTCCGAGGCCTCGCTGGACCAGATCTTCGCCCCGAGCAGCAGGTCGGCGCCAGGGTCCTGATCCAGGCGATGCAGTTCCTGGAAACCGGCGCCTGCCACGCGGTGCGCGGCCGTGATCACCGGCCCATGGCGGACCAGGCGGAACGTGCCGGCGCTGCCTTCTACCGGTACGTGCGGGCCGGCGTGCCCGCCGAGGTTGCCGAACACGAAGTGGCGCTCCGGCGCGCGCTCGTCCGAGCTGCGTTGGCTGTAGTAGCGGTGCAGCGAGGGTTCGTCCTGGGCGAAGAGCGCGAGGGAAGCGGTGCGCGGGCCCGGCTGCCAGCGCAAGAGCCGGTACTCGAGGGTCGCCGTGAAGTCGCCGGCCAGGTTGATCGGCAGGAAGAAGCCCGAAGAGGTGACCGGTCCGAGCGGCCCCGGCGCGAAGTCGATGCGCACCGCGTTGCCGACCGTCGCGACCGACACCGCGGCCGACTTCGGGTAGCGGTAGATCGCGAGGCCGCGCTGCCGCAGCAGCCCGGGCACGTCGTGGAACGGACAGGACAGGCCGCCGCTCATGTAGGAGTTGTGCTCGATCAGCAGGATGCGGATGCGGCGGACGGCGAGTGCGAGTGCCTGCGCCAGCTGTGCCCTGGCGGCGAGCGCCAGCGGCAGCGGGGCACCCGTGGGGGAGACGGCGGCACCGGCAGCGCGCAGCTCGGGCAGGAAGTGCGCGAGGATCAGCTCGCCCGGCGCCGCCTCCTGCGCCGCGAACGCGAAGCGCAGCTCGTCGCCCTCGATCGCGGCCGACGCGACCACGCCTTCGCGGCGGCACGCCGCCGCGAAGGCCTCGAGCAGATCGGTCGGAGCGGTCATCTGCGCCGACGATAGCATGTGGACGTGGGCTTCCGCTTCTGCAGCACGCAGCCGATCCGCTGGCGCGACATCGACGCGTTCGGGGTCGTCAACAACGCGGTCTACCTGTCGCTCTTCGAGCAGGCGCGCTTCGAGTACTTCCGCGATCTCGGCCTGCTGGTCGCCGGCGACATCTCGTTCGTGCTCGGCGAGACGACCGTCCGCTACCACGCGCCGGGCCGCCGCGGCATGACGGTGGCGGTCGGGGTCAGGACCGTGCGGCTGGGCACGAAGAGCTTCGACATGGAGTTCGAAGCCCGGGCGGACGGCACGGTGCTCGTGACCGGGAAGGCGACGCTGGTATGGGTCGATCGTGACCTCGCGAGCCAGCCGATTCCCGAGACGGCGCGCGAACGGCTGCGGCTCTTCGAGGGTCTGCCCTGAGCTGCGGCTGCTCCGTGGCCGATCCAGATGCCGTGTCGGACCTCGTGAGTTGGCTCGTCGGCTTCGGCCCCGGGCTGCTCTGGCTCTGGTGGATCCACCGCAAGGATGCGCGCGAGCCGGAGCCGCTGCACTTCGTGCTGGGCACCTACACGCTCGGGGTCCTGGCGGTGCTCGCCTGGCTGCGCGCGCGGGCGGCGATCGACGCGAACCTCGACTGGGCGCACGAGCCGCTGCTCGACGCCTTCGTCGTGACCGCGGCCGGCGAGGAACTGGTCAAGCTGCTCGCGTTCCTGCCAGCGTTCCTGCACGACGAGAACGACGAACCGCTCGACGGCGTGGTCTACGGCACGGCGGCCGGGCTGGGCTTCGCGAGCCTCGAGAACGTGCTCTTCGTGCAGATGACCGGCTCGGCGCTGCTCGGGCTCGAACGTGCCTTCACCGCGCTGCTCGTGCACGTCGCCTGCTCGGGATCGCTCGGCTACTGGCTCGGCTGCGCGCGCTTTGCGCGCGGAGCCGCACGCTGGCGGCTCGTCGGCTTCGGCCTCGTCGCGGCCGTGGTCTGCCACGGGCTCTTCGACGTGCTGCTGGCCGCAGGCGACCGCGGCGCGCTGTTCGCGCTCCTCGGCCTCCTGCCGCTGCTGCTCTTCGCGCTCTCGCTGCAGATCAGGCTGGCGCAGTCTCGCTCGGGTCGGAGCTGACCGCATCGCAGCCCGGGTTGGCGGAGAAGGCCGCGTCGGCTGCGGCACTGATTTCCTGCGGCGTCATGTCCTTCTGGTGGGTCGAGATCATCCAGACGTGGCCGAAGGGATCCTTGACCACGCCGCAGCGGTCGCCCCAGAACGAGTCCATGACCGGCATCAGGGAGCTCGCGCCGGCCTTGACCGCGCGGGTGAACATGGCATCGCAGTTGGCGACGTAGAGATCGACGCCGCCGGTCGCCAGGTTGGTGGCGGTGGGCGCGGTGTTCGGCGCCGAGGGCATCGCGTCGTTCAGGTGGATGCGCGAGTCGCCGATCTTGATCTCGGCGTGCATCACGATGCCGCCGTGCTCGAACACCATGACCTCTTCGGCGCCGAACGCGCTCTTGTAGAACGCGATCGCCTCGCGGGTCTTCGGCACGACGAGGCGCGCGGTGACCTGGTGGTAACCGGTCGGCAACCACTTCGGCGTGATGACCTTCGTGGTCTTCGTCGCGTTGCGCGGTGCCGGCTTCAGGATCTTCGGGGCCGGTTTCCTGGCGGCACTGGCCCGTGCCTTCGCTGCGGGACGCGCTGCGGCCTTCTTGGTCGGAACGGACTTGCCCTTGGTAACGGGCTGCTTCGCTTGCTTCTTCTTCGCCATGACGGGGATCGGGGTCGGAGGGGAGTCGCTGGGTTGGTCGGAGACAGTCGGATCGATCAGAGAAAGTGTTTCGAGAGCTTGAGGCCCTGGCCCTGGTAGTGGCTGCCGAGCTGCCGGTCGCCGTAGCAGACTTCGGGCTCGGCCAGGGTCTTGATGAACTGCAGCTTGAAGAACACCTGGCCGTCCTCGAGCAGGAACGGCACGTCGTGCGGGCGCACCTCGAGCACGGCGCGGGTGCCGCGTTCGCCGCCGAAGCCGTTGTCGAAGAAGCCGGCGTAGTTGGTTCGCAGCTCGCCTATGCCGACGTCGTAGGCGGCCATCTCGGCCGCGAGGTGGCGTGGCACGCGCACCCGCTCCTTGCTCGCGAAGATGTAGAACTCCTCGGGTGCGACCACGTAGTGGCCGGCCGGCGGTTCCTCGATCGTCTCGAAGAAGTCGGCGCGCGCGGCCCGGGCCTCGAGCGCCATGTCGATCACGCCGGTGTAGCGCTTGGCGACGTAGCCGACGGCCGCCGTGAGGTCCTTGTCGCGCTTGATCGCGACCCCCATGCACAGGCCCTTGTCGATCCGCGCCTCGCCGAGCGGGATCGGCGTGCCGTCGTCGCGGAAGAGCAGCGGCCGGCGTTCGTACTCCGCGGCCAGCTCGGCGTCGCTCAGGACCGGGTTGCCCTGCATGAAGCGCACCTGGCAGAGCGAGAGGCCGGTGCGGACCCGCACCGGGAACGAGCGTGGCACGACTTCGAGGTAGAGCGGTCCCGTGTAGCCGGCGCGGACCTGTTCGAAGCGGCCGTTCTTGTCGGCGAGCAGGCGGGTGAACAGGTCGAGGCGTCCGGTCGAGGACTTCGGGTTCGCACGGATCTCGTACGGCAACGGCTTCTCGATCCGCTCGAGCAGCGGGATCACGTAGCAGTGGCCGCGTTCGAGCACCGCGCCATCGGTCAGATCGAAGGTGTAGAGCGTGACCTCCTCGAGGCGCTCGGCGACGCGCACGTTCTCCGGCAGGAAGCCGCTGCGCACCCGGTAGCCCCTGGTCGCGAGCCGCAGGTCGAGGCTCGAAGGCTGCACCTGTGCCGCGGCGATCGCCGGGTTGCTGAGCACCGCCCCGGAGGCGATCAACTGGTGGATCTGTTGGTAGACGAGGATGCCGTCCATCGAGGTGGGTCAGCCTAGTGAAGTCGCGCCCCGGTTTCCTCCGGTTCCGCTTCCCTGCCGCGCACGAACCCCGCGACCTGGCCCCCCCGACTCGCTAACCTCCCCGCGCTCCCAACCACCCCCCGATGAAGATCCACGAGTATCAGGCCAAAGACCTCCTGCGCCGCTTCGGCGTCCCGGTCCCCGACGGCATCCCGGTCGACACCCCGGCCGCCGCGGCTGCCGCCTTCACCAAGCTCGGTGCGCCCGTCGCCGTCGTCAAGGCGCAGATCCACGCTGGGGGCCGCGGCAAGGCCGGCGGGGTCAAGCTCGTGCGCTCGGCCGCGGAAGCCGAGACCGTGGCCCGCAACCTGCTCGGCAAGGCGCTCGTGACCCACCAGACCGGCAAGGAAGGCCGGATCGTGCAGAAGCTCTACGTCGAGAAGGGCTCCGAGATCGCGCGCGAGCTCTATGTCGCGATCGCGGTGGACCGCACGGTCTGTGCGCCGGTCATGATGGCGTCGACCGAGGGTGGCATGGAGATCGAAGAGGTCGCGCACAAGAACCCCGGCGCGATCCACCGCGTGGCCCTGCACCCGGTCAAGGGGTTGCTGCCCTTCCAGGCGCGGCAGCTGATCTTCCAGCTCGGCCTGCAGCACGCGATGAAGTCGGCCAGCGCGGTGCTGAACGGTCTCGCGCAGGCCTTCCTCGCCCTCGACTGCGCGATCGCCGAGATCAACCCGCTGATCGTGACCAAGGCCGGTGACGTGCTCGCGCTGGACGCCAAGATCAACTTCGACAGCAACGCCCTGTTCCGGCACGAGGATCTGCTCGCGCTCCGCGACCTCAACGAGGAGGACGCGAAGGAGATCGCGGCCGCGAAGTTCAACCTGAACTACATCGCGCTCGACGGCTCGATCGGCTGCATGGTGAACGGCGCCGGACTCGCGATGGCGACCATGGACGTGATCCAGCTCAAGGGCGGCCGGCCGGCCAACTTCCTCGACGTCGGCGGCGGTGCGAACAAGGAGCAGGTCACCAACGCGTTCAAGATCCTGCTCTCCGACCAGAACGTGAAAGGCGTGCTGGTCAACATCTTCGGCGGGATCATGAAGTGCGACACGATCGCCGAGGGCGTGATCGCGGCTGCGCGCGAGACGCAGCTCGGCATCCCGCTCGTGGTCCGGCTCGAGGGTACGAACGTCGAGCAAGGGCGCCGGCTGCTGCAGGCATCCGGTCTCGCGTTGCAGACCGCGACCTCGCTCGACGAGGCGGCGCAGAAGATCGTGGCCGCGACGCAGGGAGGGAAGTGAGCCATGAGCATCCTGATCGACGCCAACACCAAGGTCATCTGCCAGGGTTTCACCGGCGACGCCGGCCGGTTCCACTCCACGCAGTCGCTGGCCTACGGCACGCACCTCGTCGCTGGCGTGACGCCGGGCAAGGGCGGCACGACCGTCGACGGCGTGCCGGTGTTCCACACCGTACGTGACGCCAAGGCCGCGACCGGGGCCACGGCCTCGGTGATCTACGTGCCGGCTGCGTTCGCGGCCGATGCGATCTGCGAGGCGGTCGACGCCGAGCTCGACGTCGTCGTCTGCATCACCGAGGGCA
>CAZSKV010000679.1:0-3452 GCA_964607495.1 uncultured candidatus Brocadiaceae bacterium | reverse complement strand
CCAGCGGCGCGTCCACGCGGTCCTGAGAAGTATTCTTTCACCCAGCCATCGGCGTTGGCGACGATCTCGGGGATCGTGCCGACGGCTGCGACTTTGCCTTTGTAGAGAACGGCCACGCGGTCACAGATGGCGTGCAGCGTGTCGAGATCGTGTGTGACGAGAAAGACTGTGAGACCGAGCGAGCGCGCGAGTTCTTCGGTCATGCGGTCGAAGTTTTCGGCGCTGATCGGATCAAGGCCCGCGGTCGGTTCGTCGAGGAAGAGCAGCTCCGGAGCGCCCACCAGGGCACAGGCGACCGCCAGGCGCTGGTGCTGGCCGCCCGAGAGATGCAGACTGAAGGTGTCCGCCTTCTCGCGCAGCTGTACGAGGTCCAACACCTCCTCGACCGGGCGCCCGGCAGCGTAGAAGCAGCGGAAGAGCGTGAGGATCTCACGCACGGTCTGCTTCTCGTGGAAGCGCGTCTGCTGCAGCGACACGCCGATGCGCTGCCGCAGTTCGTCGCCCGCCTCGGCCCAGGTGCGACCGAGCACGCGGACTTCCCCGCCGTCGGGCGCGAGCAGCCCCTCGCAGATCTCCACGGTCGTCGTCTTGCCGGCCCCGTTCGGCCCGAGCAGGCCGAAGACCTCGCCACGGTGGACCTCCAGGTCGAGGCCGTCGACCGCCCGCGTGACCTGCTTCTTGCGCCGGTACTCCTTGACCAGCCCACGGATCGAGATCGCGGCAGGAGGCGTCATCGCGGGAACGCCCCTGGCACTCCGGCATCGACCGGCAGTGTCGCCCCCGTCGTCGGGGTGAGCCCCGAGGCGAGGAACACCACGGCCTCCCCGACGTGGCGCGGCGTCACCTCGACCTTGAGCAGGCTGCGGTCGCGATAGAACGCGCGCAGGCCTTCGGGATCGAGGCCTCGCGCCTTCATCCGCTCCGGTCCGACCTCGGCCCACAGTCCGGATGGGACCTCGCTGCCGAACACGGCATCGGCGTTGACCATGTTCACCCGCACGCCGAGCGGCGCGAGTTCGAGGGCCGCCACCTTGGCGAGTTGGTGCGCACCGGCCTTGCTGGCGGAATACGCGCCGAACGCCGCGCCGGGATCGAACACGTTCTTGCTGGCCTGGACGATCACTGCGCCGCCGGTCTGTTGCAGGCCAAAGACCCGGGCCGCGTGCTTGAGCACGAGCATCGTCCCGGTCAGGTTCACCTCGAGCACCTTCCGGAAGCGCGCGGCATCCATCTCCACGATCTTGCTGACGTGCGCGATGCCGGCGTTGGGCACCACGATGTCGATCCCGCCAAACCGCTCGGTGCATGCGGCGAGGAGCGCTGCGACCCGGGCTTCGTCGGTCACGTCGGCCACGACCGCGTGCACGCAGGCCTTGCCGAATCGGTCGCGGAGCAGCCCGGCGGCCTTGGTCAGCGCCTCCTCCGCGACATCGGTCACGCATACCTGCGCTCCGGCTGCGAGCAGCGCTTCGGCGATGCCGTGGCCGATCGCCCCACCGGCTCCGGTCACCAGCGCGATCTGCCCATGCAGCAGCGGGGGCTTCTGCTTGCCGAGCTTCGCCTGCTCGAGCGACCAGTACTCCATCGCGAAGAGCTCGTGCGGCGGCAGCTCGACATAGCTGCCGATCCGCTCGCCGAGCGCCTTCGTGCGCAGTGTGTGCTCGGCGATGTCGCCAGCGATCGCCGCCGCCTTCGCATCGCCGCCGAAGGCGAGCACGCCCAAGCCCTCGACCACGACCACGCGCGGCAGGGGATCGAGCATCTGCGGGGGCGGGCGCATGCGCGGGCTGTTGGCGGCGAAGTACGCCGTGTAGCTCGCGACGTACTCGCCCACGGCCGCGCGGCAGCGTTCGGGATCGGCGGCCACCTCGGGCGTCAGCGCGAGATAGGGTCCCTTGGTCCGGATCACGTGGTCCGGTGTCAGGGGTCCGAGGGCCAGCACGCGGCGGCAAGCGGGGTCGTGCGTGAAGGCGACCAGATCCTGCGCACGCCGCAGATCGCAGACCATGCGCGCGTAGAGGCCGCCACCCTTGGCCTGCGCCAACGCCCCGCGCACGACGGGCAGGATGTGCGCAGCCGCGGGCCCCGGGCCCGCTGCAACCGCGGCAGGTGCCGGGTGCGCGCCCCGCGCGCGCTGCCTGGCGAAGCGTTCGGCGCGATCGACCAGCGCGATCATGCGCTCGTAGCTCGTACGCGCGTCCGGGCCGAACGTGAAGATGCCGTGCATCAGCAGAACGATGCCCTCGAGCCCCGGCTCGCGCGCATGGGCGTCCGCGACCGCCTTGGCCAGCGGGAACCCCGGCATGATCCATGGCAGCAGCGCGACCTTCGGCCCGAGCGCTTCGCGGATCAGCGCGGCACCGTCGGGCTGGTTGGTCAGGCAGAGGATCGCGTTCGCATGCGTGTGGTCGACGAACTTCTCGGGCACGAAGGCGTGTAGCAGGGCTTCGACCGAGGGCGTCGGCGCACTCGCGTTCAGCAGGCGGATGCGCACCTGGTTGACCATCTCCTCGTCGCTCAGGGCCTGCAGCCGGCGCAAACGCAGCAGTGGCTGCAACTCCACCGCCGGCAGCCCCTCGGGCTCGACCAGCGCCAGGTCGGAGCCGCTGCCCTTCACGCACAGCACCTGCAAGGGCTCACCGAGCAGGTCGGGCTGCGTGGTCTTGACCGACGTGTTCCCGCCGCCATGCAGCACGAGCGTCGGATCGCGCCCGATCAGCCGCGAGGTGTAGACGCGCAGCGCCAGGTCCTCCCCCCACTTCTCGGCATAGCGGCGCCGGAACTCGTCGGCCTCACGATCGCTCCATAGGGACTGGACCAAGCACGGACTCCTGGGAAAGGCGCGGGAGGATAGCGGCAGCTCAGCGCGGCGGCAGGTTTGTCCGCAACCACTCGAGCACCTGCATCATGTCGGGTGGGATCGGCACCTGGAACTCGAGCGGCTCGTGCGTGCGTGGATGCAGGAGCGTGAGCCGATGGGCGTGCAGGCACTGCCGCGGCGGCTCGGGGGCCTCGGCCGGGAGCGCAGAGTGCTGGTGCTGCCGCGAACGATAGACCCGGTCGCCGAGCAACGAGTGGCCGATGCTGGTCAGGTGCACACGGATCTGGTGGGTGCGCCCGGTCTTCGGCTCGCACCGGAAGTGCGTGTAGCCGGCGAAGCGTTCGACCACCGCGTAGAAGGTCACGGCTTCGCGCCCCCCCTCCGGCACGACGATCATGCGGTCCGGATGCGTGGGGTGGTGCGTGATGTTGCGTTCGACGTAGTCGGAGTCGAACCGCGGCTCGCCGAAGCAGATGGCCCGGTATTCCTTCAGGATCGTCCGCGCCTTGAACTGGCTCTGCACGAAGTGGAACGCTTCCTCGGTCTTGGCCAGCACCATCACTCCCGAAGTGTCCTTGTCGAGACGATGGACGATCCCTGGCCGGTCCTCGCCACCGACCGTGGGCAGCGT
>CAZSKV010000678.1:0-4577 GCA_964607495.1 uncultured candidatus Brocadiaceae bacterium | reverse complement strand
AGATCGAATCCGGCAGCCCCAGCCAGCATGGTCAGCACCGGGGACAACCAGAGCGGCAGCGTGAGGCGCGCGAGCAGGACCACGGCGAGCAGGACGAGAGTCCAGCGCAGCAGGCGGCGGCGGCCCTTCATCGGTCCCCCGGAGATTCTGGCCGGCTGCTCGGGGCCCCGGTGCGCGCATCCTCGAACTGGCGCACACTCCGCCGGCGCGTGCGCAGGTCGGCGCCCGGATCGAACCCGGGGACCGCCACGCCGCGCCGCGAGAGCCAGGCGTGGGCGTGCTGCACGTGCGCCAGGCTGCTGCTGCCGAGTGCCGCGAGGTTCTCCTCGACCACGGATTGCCAGAACGCGGCCCTCCCCGGGCAGACGCGCAACTGTTCGCGCAGCAGGTCGGTCGAGCGCGCGGCTTCGCCGAGGTGGCGCATGAGCAGGGAGCCGACGGTACCGACTGGTTCCAGGTCGCCCGAATCCGCAAGGAGCACCTCGAGCAAGCTGCGCTCGAGCTGCCACGCGACCGCATCCGCGGCCAGGTCGGGGCCCGCGTGAGCAAGCTGCTCGCGCACCCGCGTGGTGTACTCGCGCAGCAGATGCGAGTCGGCCGCGAGCGCGAAGTCGCCTGCCAGCGCCGAGCCGGTCTCCTCGGCCACGCTCAGCAGGCTGTGCCGCCCCAGTGCGGGATCGCCGAGGTGGCCCAACGTGATCCGGATCCGCTCGGCGCGCTGCTCCTCGCTGGACCACGGCCGCCAGCCGCGCAGGCGTGCGGCCTGAGCCTGCTGCAGTTCCCTGACGCAGGCCGCGACCAGGGCGCGATCCTCCTTGGAGCCGGTGATGGGCTCGACCTGCAGTGCGATCGCCGTCATGCGACCCTGGCGGCCGGCGAACGGACTCGGCAATGCGAGCACCAGCGGCTCCCCGGTCACTGGCAGGTCGATGCCGAGGAGCGCGAGGTTGTGGTCGAGGTTCGGCGCGGAAGCCGGCACCGCGAAGGGATCGGCGCTCGCGCGGCGGGGTCCGAACACGCGGATCGCGAGGGCCAGACGCGGGCCGGCCGTCGTGTCGCCACGGGCGACGAAGATGCCCAGGCTGTGGCCCTGCGACGCCGGCAATGGCTCGCGTACGTCGAGCAGCGCCGTGGTCTTGTCGAGCAGGACGGCCGTGCCGGTGACGCCGGCCGCCGGAGTCGTGACCTGGTCGAGGGCCATGGCCTCGACCCGGGCCAGGGCCGCCGTCCCCGCTCCGTACCTGGCGCCCACGAGCTGGCTGGACACGCTCTGGAGCACCGAGGTCCCCGTGGCGGTCACGTTGAGCCGCGTCGAAGGCGCGAGGGGCAGGAGGTCGGGCTCCGGCTGTCCCGGGATGTCGAACACGCGCGCGCGCACGCGCAGAGCCCCCGCCGGGTCCGCGCCGAACTCGTGGGGTGCGGCCGCCGTGTCGACCCCGGCCAGCGGCGAACCGGGCGCATAGCTGCTCGTCAGCGTCAGCTCCGGCGGGGGCGGTGGGGCGCCGACCGCGCAGGCCGCGAGTCCCGACGCGAGCAGCAGCAGCGCGCGGCGCGGTGGTGCGTGCCGGAGCGGGCCTGCAGTTGGTCGCGGCAGTTCGCGCGTGGCGTCGGACATGCGGCGCAGGATGGTAGCACCCGGACGGGGTCCGGCAGTTGCAGGACCAACACGCTGCCGCGGCGGCCGTTGCCGCCGGGGCGGGGGTGTGGATGCCGCGCACGGCCACCAGCCCCCGCGTTTCGTTCTGGCTGCACCCCTGGTCCGCTAGCGCCCACTGTTGAGCGGCAGGATGTGCCTGGTCGTCGCGACCGGCGCGGCGGAGAGCCGCAGTGGCGCCTTGCCCGGAAGCAGCATGCTCCACAGCGCGACTGCGTTGGCGGCCGGTGTCGAGCGCGAGCCAGTGCCCTGGACCCAGCAGATGCCGCGGTTGGGTAGCGGCGAGAAGTAGATCGAGCCGCGGCGGATGCCTTGCTCGGTCGAGGCCGCCGGCGACTTCGAGATCTGGATCGGCGTGCCGGCACTCCACGCCTGGACGAACAGGTTCTCGGGGTCGGCGGCGAGGGCTCCCTTGCCCTGCGTCCAGGCGACGTAGACGCCGAGCGGGTCGAGGGTCAGATCGTCGATGCGCTGGACGTCGGTCGACAGGCCATTGCCGCTGTTCATGGTGACCTGCACTGCGGCGCCGGCATTCTCCGGGTCGAAGCGCCAGATGTTGTCGTCGTTGTAGTCGGTCGCACTCGTGCCGGTCCTGCCAGCGATGAAGAACAGGTGATTCGTGGTCGGGTGGCGGCGGCAATGCCAACCAGGCGTCGCCGTCGGGATCGCGCGGATGTTCGGGGACATGCCGCCGGAGAACTCGCTGCCGGTGATGTCGATCAGTGCCAACGTGTTCGCATCGATGCCGACGAAGTTCGTGTGCAGGCCGACGGCCGTCGACGTGAAGCCGCGCACGAAGTAGTAGTACTTGCGGTTGTCGGAGAACATCGAGCTGATCACGTTGATGTTGCCCGTGGTGCCGCCCTGCGTGAACGGGATGACCTTCGAGCCGGTCGCGGTCTTGGTCAGCGGCGTCGTCTTCGGCGTGCCCGAGATGTCACGCACGTAGTAGTCGAACGCTGTGTTCGTGCTGCCAGCCGTGAACAGGAGCGCCGTGTTGCTGAGCCAGTGCAACTCGCCGTACCTGACCACCTGCGGATCGAACTCGCCGGTCGTGAACGCCGCGACCGAGCCGGCCTTGCTGCCGTCGGTCGGCACGATCGCGATCCCGGAAGCGGCGGTTGCATTGTTGGGGCCGATGATGAGCGCCACGTTCTTGCCGTCGGGCGAGACCGCGATCAGATTGCCCTGGCCCAGGAGGCCATTGGGGCCCGGGTTCTGGATCTGCGTCGACGTCGCGAACTTCGTGATGTTCGTGACCGTCGGGGTCGTGGTCGGGCTGATGTTCGTGATCGCGACGCAGTCCATGTCGGTCGCGGTCTGGAAGCCGGCGATCCCGATATTGAAGAGGCCGGCCGAGCCATCCGGTGTCTGCCGCCAGGCGTTGGCGGTGTAGGTGCAGTCCTTCATGGTGCCGGTCTGCGGCAGGCTGAGACGCGTCCACGGCGAGCCGTCGAGCTTGCCGGCCCAGAGCCCGAACGCGCCGCTGCCGATCTGGCCTTCGACGAACCCCCAGCCGTTGCCGATCCGGGCCGCCACGAAGGCGCTCGTGTGCAGCTTGTCCGCGCCCGGGGCTGGCGAGATGTCGATCACGTTCTTGCCGTTCGCCCAGGTCCTGGCCGGGTTCGTGTAGATCAGCGAGATGCGGTCGGGCGGACCGTTGTTCGGTGTGCCGTTCGTCGAGTCATGGACGATCGCGACTGCGATCTCGCCATCCAGCGTGAATGCGAACTGGCCGCGATAGTTGCTCGTGGGCTGCGCGGCCGTGCCGCTGTCCGTCACGCGCGAGCCGGTCAGTTCCTTGGCACTGCTGGTCGTGCGCTCGACGGACATCAGGAAGAACTCCTTCTGGTTGGCGAGGCTGCGGCAGACATAGAGGTCGAAGCCGTTCGGGCACTTGATGTTCTGCGTCGCTGCCTCGCGTCCGTCCCTCGCGATCTTCTTGCCAGTGTCGATGTGCTGATCGGCCTGTTGCAGCGTGAACGCGGTCGGCTGGACGAGTGGCATCCAACCTTCCCTGCCGTAGTGGAGGATCTGTTGGACGGCGACCTTGCCGAGGCCGACCGTGGTGGGTGCGCCGGCCGTCGCGTTCTGGACGCGCTCGACGTCGAGGTTGCCGAGGTTCGCGGTGGTGTCCAGGCCCTCGGCGAGCAGGATCGTGCCGATGCCATTCGAGATGCAGAGGTCGACGGCGTTCTTCGAGAAGCTGTAGGTCGACGGCGGCAGGAGGTCGAGGGCCTGGAGCGCCAGGCCGCCGCCCAGGAGCGCCTGCTCGTTCGGGATCGGGAAGCCCAGCACGTGCACACTGCTGGCAGGAACGACCCCGCCGTAGAACGTCAGCAGCGAACCGAGATCGAGCCGGAACGTGTTGCCGATTCCGGGGACGTTCAGGGCTTGGTTCGAGTTCAAGGCCGCATACATCAGGAAGGCGTTGTTGGCCGTCGAGGTGTATTCGACCGTGAGGTTCTGTCCGACGGCGGGCGCGCTGATGCGCGTGATCTCCTGTGCGCGGAGCGCCGGGGCGCCGGCGAGCAGGAGGAGCGTCATCGCGAGTGTCACTCGATGCATGGGGATCTCTTCGGCCACGGCAGGGCGACTGCGAAGGTGGCGCATGGCAGCATTCATGGAGGCGAGAGGTTTCATCAGGTTCTCCTGGCTGGGGTTCTGTCCGGTCACAGCGTCGGATCGCCTGGTCGCCTGCCAGGATTCCGGCGAAACCCGGCACCACCGGGCGCGAGATCTGGCCCTGCCTTGCGCCACCCGCACGGGTCGAGCGGCTACGCTGCCCCCATGGTGCGTCCTGAACGAGGCCTCAGGTCGAGGTGGATGCCGTGTCAGATCCCGTGATCGTGCTCCTCCTGATGGAGGGCGCGATCGGAATCCACCGATGACTGATCCCCGCATACCAGCCGGCGGTGACTCG
>CAZSKV010000677.1:0-5261 GCA_964607495.1 uncultured candidatus Brocadiaceae bacterium | reverse complement strand
GCGTTCGACCTGGCCCTGGTCGTCGAGAACGACAACGCCGACGCCAGCCTGCCGGCCAGCTACCGCCGCTGGTGGCACTGCGAGATCCGGAACCTGCGGCCAGCCGGGGAGACTCTGCAGGTGGCCGTGCAGAACGCCGGCTACTCCGACCTGATCCTGCCGGTCTGGGCCGGATCGACGGACGGGACCAGCTTCGCCGCGTATGCGCGCGCCCCGCTGAGCGCGGTGCCGACCTACGCCGGCGGCGTGCACCGGTTCACGCTGCAGACCCCGCCCGGGGCCGTCGCGATCCGGCTCGCCAAGTTCTACCCCTACCCGGTCGCCCGCCGCGACGCCTGGCTCGCGACCCTGAACGGCGATCCACGGGTGCGGGCGATCACGAACCTCGGCACGACGGCCCTGGGCCGCAGCCTGCCGCTGGTCGAGATCAGCGACCCTGCGGTTCCCGACGCCGGCAAGCGGCGCGTCTGGGTGCACGCGGGCATCCACCCGGCCGAGACCACGAGCTACCTGGTCGTCGAGGGTCTCGTGGCGGAGATGCTCTCCCGGCAGCCGGCTATGGACCTGCTGCTCGGCCGGACGATCCTCGATGTCGTGCCGATGGCGAATCCCGACGGCGTCGCCCGCGGCAACTACCGCACGAACTCGGGGAGCGTGAACCTCGAGGAGCAGTGGGCCGCGCCCTACACCTCCACCGCGCCGGAGATCGTCGCGCTGCGGACCCGGATCGAGGCGCGGATGGGCAGCGCCACCGCGCCCGGCCTGAATCCGATCGAGGTGCTGCTGAACCTGCACTCCTCGCACGACGTCGCCTATCCCTTCCACTTCCAGCACGTCGCGAACCCCGGCTTCGACCTGCAGTCGAGCCGTTCCGGCGTGATCCCGGCCGTGAACGCGCTCGAAGGCGCCTGGATCACGCGCGCGAAGGCGCGCAGCCCCTTCCTCGCCCGCGGCACGACCCAGAGCTCGACGATGGGCGCGCCGGCGCGGCCCTTCGTCGAAGCGATGCTGCACGACCGCTGGAGCATCGACCCGCTCTGGCTGCGGCCGAAGGTGATGGCGATCACGCTCGAAGGCACCTACGGCAAGGGCCCCGACCAGAGCAGCTGGTGCACCGAGGCCGACTATCGCGCACTCGGCCGGGGGCTGGCCTGGGCCCTGCTCGACCACTTTTCGTTGCTGCCCGGCGGCGTCGCCGCCAGCAGCGGTACGCCCTGCGGCGGGCCGCTGCTCAGCGCCGGCTTCGCGAATGCCTATGGGCGGCTCGATCTGGCCGTGCAGCAGGCCCCGATCTCGCCGTTCGGGATCTTCGTGTTCGGCACGACCGCGCAGACGCTGCCGCTGCCGCCGACGCTCTGCCCGCTGCGCACGGACGTCGCGATCGGCCTGCCGGCGGCGATCGACGCCGCCGGGCGCGCCGGCCTGCAGCTGCCGCTGCCGGCGCTCCCGGCCCTGGCGGCGCAGGTGCAGTGCGTGGTGCTCGATGCGCAGGCGCAGGGACTGTTCGCGACCAGCAACCTGCTGCGCGTGGTCGTCGCCCGCTGAGGTCGCGGCGACGCCTCACCACTCGAGCTCGCGCGCATCCTCGCGCGCGAGCTGGGCCTCGGCCGTCTGGCCGGCGCCCTCGAGCGCGAGTGCGAGCTGCAGGTGGGTCGCCGCCGTCCCCGGTGCCGCCGCGACCAGGGCCGCGAGCCCCGGGGAGCGCGCGGAGGCGAGCAGCAGGTCCTCGGTCGCGGACTCGCCGGCGAGCAGGCGTGCGACGGCCTCTGCGCGTGGGATCCGATCGGTGTCGATCGGCAGGTACGCGGCCGCGGGCACGGCCTGCCGCGCATGCTCCCAGAGCGATTCCCGCGTCGTGCCGGGCGCCGCCAGCAGCTGCCAGCGCCGGTCGGCATGGTCGGCACAGACCCGGCGTGCGAGCTCGAGCAGCGGCGCGTCGCCCGCCGGGACCGCGACGGCCCCGATGACGCCGGCTTCGGTCTGCGCGGCGATCGCCTCGATCGCGCGCACGACCCGCTCGGCCGGACCAAGCGCGGCCAGGAGCACCGCGACCTGTGGGCGCGTCATCCGACCTCCAGGGCGGCACCGCAGCCGACCGCGGCGAGGATCGCCGCGAGCCGGTGATCGCAGGTGTGCTCCGCGAGGCAGCGCCGGTAGCCGCGCACGGCGATCCGCCGCCGTTCGGCCTCGTGCGCGAGATACCAGTGCACGCGCTCGACCAGCTGGTCGGCGTCGGCGAAGGTCGCGACCTCCTGCTCGAGCGCGAAATAGCGCTCGAGATGCGGCGCCTGCTCGGTCAGCAGGAAGCCCCAGCAACCCGGCACCTCGAAATTGCGGCCCTTGATCTGCCGGGACGGATCGCTCCAGGAATTCGTGAGGTTCAGGTTGATCCGTGCGCGCGAGAACACGCGCACCATCTCGTGGAAGGGCAGCCGGGGCACGCCTTCGCCCCAGCCATGGCCGAACACCGCGACCGCGATACCGCGCGCGCGCAGCTGTTCGACGACGCGAATCCGGTCGCCGTGGGCCTGGCCGACGAAGGCCACGTCGAGATCCTGGGGATCGAGCGTCGGCCGGTAGAGCCGGTGGTTCACGCCCCACTGCGAGAGGATGCAGCGGGCCCGCGCCCCGAGCGCGGCGTAGCGGGCCACTGCGTCGGGATCGGTGGTCACGATCCAGTCCAGGTACGGCGCCCAGTGCCGGCCGTAGCTCGAAAAACGCCACTGGTCGTCGGCCATCCAGGCGACGGTCGGCACGCCGAGCCCGGCCGAGATCTCCAGCACGCGCTCCGGCAGCGGGTCGCGGTCCGCGGCGAACGGGAACAAGAACACGAGGTCGGGCCGGAGCTGCGTGACGCGCCGCACGAGCCGTTCCGACATCGCACGCTGGCCGTCGCGCAGCGCCTGGGCGACGAAATCGAAGTGCTCGACCTCGAGCCCGGGGAAGCGCCGCAGCGGTTCGTGGAAGTAGCGCTCCTCGTAGGCGACGCCGCGCGCGTGGTCGCCGTAGGCCCGTCCCGCTGCGACATAGAGCACGCGCTGCATCGCCGGGTTATCGGAGTCCCACCCCGACGCCGATAAGGCGATCGCATGGGGATCGTCGTCGTTGCGCCGGAGCCGCAGGACTCGCCGCCCGGAGCCCGTTGGTTCGGGTGGGAGGCGTTGCGCCGCGAGCTCGGCGCGCAGGCGCGCGAGTGGCCATGCGCACTCGGTGGCGTCACCGCCATGGTCAGTGCCGACCCGCAAGCCCGGGATGCGGCAGCCGCCGCCGGCGTACGCTGCCTGGATCTCACCGCGCTCGCCGCCGGACTCGGCGTGTTCCTGCGTGACCTGCCGCTGGAACCGGTGCGTCAGGGGCTGCACGGCCCCACGCTCGAGATCCTGCACGGCGGCCACAAGACCGATCCGGCAGCGGTCGGCGTCGACCTGTTCAAGGTCGAAGCCCATGACGTGATCGCCGACCCGCGCCATCTCTGGGGCTTCGCCAGCCACTCCTTTTCGCGCGTCCTGCTGCATGCCGATCGCCTCGATCCGGCGGATCGTCCACTCGCGCTGGCGGAGGCGCAGCGGGTGCTGCGTCCGGGCGGCGAGCTGCGGCTCGAAGGTACCTGCGCCGCGGCGCCTCCCCCACCCGCTGCGGGCCGGGAGTGCGCTGCCAGCTACCTCCTGGTCGGAGATCCCGGAGACGGCCCGGAACACGAGGTACGGGGCCTGCTCACCGCGATCGACACCGCGCGGCGCCATGCCGGCGGACGCCCGCACCAGATCCTGGTGCTGGTGCGCAGTGCTTGCGAGGGCGACCTGCGGGCGTTGCTGCTGCGCGTCGCGCAGCAGGTCCAAGGGTTGCGCCTCGTGTTCGACAAGACGCCGCGACCCTACGGCGCCCGCCATCGGCAGCTGCAGGCGCTCGCGACCGGCGCCGAGCTCTACGCGGTCGAGGCCGGGCATTGCGTGCCCTGGGCGCCGGACGCGCTCGCACACCAGCACACGCCGCTCGGCCTGCTGCCGGTGACCGGCCGTTCCCTGCGGGCCTCGCGCCTCGCGCCGCTGCACTTCGATGCGCAGTTGCGGGAGCAGGAACGCGGCGCGGATCCGCGCCGGATCCTGCTCTGCTGCCTGCGCGGCTTCGGCGACTGCGTGCTCGCGCTCGCGGCGCTCGCGGGCTTGCGGGCGCGCTGGCCACGGGCCGAGATCACGGTGTTGACCGAGCAGCCCTACGCCTGGCTCTTCACGCACGATCCGGCCGCCGACCGCGTGCTCGCGACGCATCCGCTGGCTGCCGACGAGTTGTTCTGGCAGGAGGACCAGCTGCTCTGCGCGGTGCTCGCGCAGCACGGGCCCTTCGCCCATCTCGCGCTCCTCTCCGACCGCCTCGACCACGAGCGCTACCAGTTCGCCGGTCTGCCGCTGCACGCGTTCTACGCCGAACAGGCTGGCGTGCCCGAAGCCGCGCGGATCGCGCCGACTCTGGCGTTGGCGGAGGCACACCGCAGCGCGGCCAGGGCCACGCTGGCCCGGCACGGGATCACCGGCCGCTACGCGGTGCTGCACGCGAACGCCGGCTGGGCCGAGAAGAACCCGCCGGACGCGCTCTTCCACGCGGTGATCGCCGAACTGACCCGCGGCTGCAGCCTGCCGGTCGTGCTCGTCGGCGGACCGAACGAACTCAGCGACCCCCGCGCCCTGTGCCTGCAGGCCAAGGTGCCGATGGCCGAGAGCCTCGGGATCGTCGCCGGCGCCACGCTCTACGTCGGCCCCGACTCGGGCACGCTGCACGCGGCTTCGGCCCTCGACGTGCCCTGCCTCGGCCTCTACGCCGGGACCGGCATGCGCGTCGCTCCGCTCTTCGCGACGCGCGCGATCGCCGTGCAGTCGCCGGCCAGCTGCGCGCTGCCCTGCGCCTCGACGCCCTGCCGCGAGGCGCGGCCCTGTGCGCCGGCACTCGCGATCGAGCATCTGCGCCCGCATCTGCACGCGCTCGCGTGCGGCGAGGACGGCCGCAGCGAATGGGTCGGCACCGAGCCCGCCCGCTGGCTGCAAGGCCCGGCCGGGTTCGTGCTCGCCGGTCCGGGGGCGACCACGCTCGCGCCGCTGCCGATGCCTGCCCTGCCGCACCGGCGGGTCACGCCGCGCGGAGAGGCCCTGCCGGTCGGGAAGATCGACTTCGACCGCAGCCCCGCGGCGCAGCGCGCGCACCAGGAGGCCTTCCTGCAGGCACGGGGAATCGCTGGCGAGCCGCTCCAGCCCGAGTGCGCGCTCCGC
>CAZSKV010000676.1:0-1987 GCA_964607495.1 uncultured candidatus Brocadiaceae bacterium | reverse complement strand
GGCGGCACGGACGTGAACGGTCTGATGGCGGATACCTGGGAGTGGGACGGCGTGGCCTGGACCCAGCGACTGCCATCGCACTTCCCGCAGGCGAGGCAGGGGCACAGCCTGGTGTTCGATCCAAATGCGAACCGGATCGTGCTCTTCGGCGGGGCACCAGCGGCCGGGTTCCTGGCCGACACATGGTCCTGGGATGGCACGGATTGGCAGCAGGCCAGCACAGGGCAGCGGCCGTCGGCGCGCGCCTGGCACGCGGCATCGGCGGATGCGCAAGGAGTGCTACTCTTCGGCGGTCGCGATGCCGGTGGGCTGCGCGGCGACACCTGGCGCTGGAGCCTGGCGGGCGGCTGGGTGGCGGGTCCGGCTGGCGGGCCACCCGCGCGCGAGCGGGCGACGCTCGCGTACGATGCGTTCCGCGGCCAGCACGTGCTGGTGGGCGGCGCGGATGCGGTCGGTGATCTCGGCGACACGTGGACGGCGGTGGGCACGACCTGGGTCCATGCGCTGACACTGCCGGGTCTCGCCCGCTCGGGGCATGCGCTGGCCTATGACCAGGTGCGGCAGCGGATCGTGCTCTTCGGTGGGAGCAGTGCGGGTGTGCTGCGCGGCGACCACCACGAGTGGATCGGGACCAACTGGCTGCCAGTCACGCTCTCGCCGTTGCCGCCCGCGCGGCGCGGGCATGCGATGGCGTACGACGCCGCGCGGCAGCAGTGCGTGGTCGTCGGCGGGATCGGCGTGGGTGCGCTGCCGGCACAGGACACGTGGACGTATGGCGGGGGAGCGGGGTGGGTGCAGCAACCGGTCCCGGGGGGACCGACTGGCCGCGCGTACCATGGCATGGTGTATGACGAAGTGCGGCAGGAAGTGGTGATGTTTGGAGGATTGCGCTGGCCATCGACTTTGCTGCGCGACACCTGGACCCTCAACAGATCCGGCTGGCGAATCCGGACGCCGGCCGTTGCGCCTTCAGCGCGGGTGTCGCCTACGATGTGCTGGGATGGGAATCACAGCGAGGTTGTCTTGTTCGGAGGAGACACGACTGCGACCCTCTTCGGTGACACCTGGGTCTGGAACGGAAGTGACTGAATCCTGCGCGCGCCGCTGGTCAGTCCTTCTGCGCGTACGAATGCGGCGATGAGCCGGGATCCGCTCACCGGGAATTGCTTGCTCTTCGGTGGGACGCACCCCTCGTTCCGATTGGACGAGACTTGGACCTGGGATGGGACGACGTGGGCAAGGCTGACGCCACAGAACATCCCGCCAGCCCGGATGCACCATGCGATGGCACTCGACTCGACCACGCGTCGTATCGTGATGTTCGGGGGATGGGACAACGGCCTTCTCGGTGACACATGGGAGTGGACAGGGAACAACTGGGTCAGGATGCAGCCGCTGACAAGTCCACCGGCTCGAGCAGGCCACGCGCTCTGGCACGATCCCGCGCTGGGCGGTGTGGTGCTGTTCGGCGGCAACGCGGGATCCATCGGATTCAACGACACCTGGCTGTGGAACGGCACGGCGTGGCGCCAGCTCGCTCCCGCATCGCCGCCGTCCGTTCGTTCCGGCATGGGCGCTGCCTACGACAGTGCCCGTGGCCGCGTCGTGATCTTCAGTGGCGCCAATCCCGTCGGCACCAACCTCCCTGCCGACACCTTCGAACTCGGCTTCCGCCCCGCACCAGCCGCCTTCGACCTCTACGGCTCAGGATGCGGCGGCACGACCGGCCCGCTGACCCTCCGCGAGGCCAATGGCACCAGCGCCCTGCTCGGCATGCCCTGGACCCTGCAACTCGCAGGCATCCCGGCCTCGTGCGCCGGCGGCGCCTTCGCGATCTCCGGCGCGGCCCTGCTGAACCCGATGAACCTCGGCTCGCTCGGCGCACCCAACTGCACGCTGCACGTCGACATCTTCTCGGCCCCGTTCGTGATGGCCTACCCGCCGATCCTCAACTCGATGTTGACGCTGCCGCTGGTCGTGCCCGGTG
>CAZSKV010000675.1:0-4565 GCA_964607495.1 uncultured candidatus Brocadiaceae bacterium | reverse complement strand
CTCATCCAGAGTTGCCGCCGATTCGGCCGCTCGAACCTGGACAAACATCCGCGCATTGCGCGCGGCGCATCCCGTGACGGAGACTCCTAGCGAGGCGGTTCGATCCGCAATTCGGCAGCCCGCAGCCAGCTCCCGGTCACGTCCTCGAGCAGCACCTCGACCACGATCGGCTGCCGGATCTCGCCGAGCGCCGCCTCGGGAAACGACAACTCACCGGCGGCCGAGAGGCTCGCTCTCCAGCTCGTGAGCCCACGGATCGCCGCACCCGTGGGCACCGCAGCCAGCGCGACCACGACCAGCACCGGCCGCCGGCCCGGACCCCGGATCTCGATGCGGCCGGCATGGCGGCGCAACGTGACCTCCGGTGCCGGGCGCGACGGCGTGGCTGACCCAGGCGCCGGTGTGGGCGCTGCGGGCCGCTCGTGCGAGTCGGGGTGTGAGGTCGGGGGCGGGGCTGGCTGCGAGGCAGGCCGCACGGCTTCCACCTCGCCGGTGAGCACCAGCTCGCGCGGACGGTCGAAGCTCGGCGAGTGCAGCAGCAGGCGGGCCCGCCGGGCCCCGGGTGTGCCCGCCGTGAACGCCAGCCCCACCAGCAGCGAGCCGGCAGGCGGCAGCTCGACGCGGGAGGCACCGTGAATCCTGAACTCGGGACGATCCACCGCGAGCTCGAGGACCAGGGGCCGGCCCCCTAGGTTCTCCAGGCGCAGCGAACGCGTCGCTTCCTCCCCGGGTTTCAGGCGGCCGAAGTCGATCACGCGGCTGTCGATCGCCAGGCGGGGTGCGGTCGGGTGCGGCAACTCGAAGCCGGCCGGGCCCTGGCCGACGTGGATCCGCACGCGGTCACCGCGTGCATCCACCTCGACGCGGTACTCACTGGTGTCCCGGCTGCACTCGTGCGTCGCGAGCACGCGGCCTTCGAGATCGATCGCCGCGATCACGACGCGGTCGCCTTTCTCGTAGGCGAACACCGCGAGGCCCTGGCCATCCAGGCTCGGCAGCGACCCGGAGCCGTGCTGGAACGATCGCGGCAGGCGGCGGCCGCCTTCGGTCGGCACGCGGCAGAGGACGGTCCCGTCCGCCGCCACGAGGTAGAGTTCGAGGCTCTCGCGCAGTCCGCCAGCGAGGATCGCGAGCGTCCGCCCGCCCGTATCGGTGCCGAACGCGCACTCTTCCGCCGGGTCGGCGAGCGGGATGCGCACGCCCCGCTCCCGCCAGTCGACGAAGTGCACGCGGCCGTCGACGCCGGTCGTGGCGATCACGGTCGCCAGCGGCTGCATGGCCAGCAGCAGGGTCGGTTTGGCCTCCTGGGCCACGACTGCGCTCGCGGCAAGACTCGCGGTCAGGGTGTGCAGGAGCAGACGCATCGGCGGTCACGGGACTCTATCCTCCGCCGGCCGGCCGGGATCGCGCTTGCGGCCACCCCGCGCGCCGCGCTGCGGGTTCGCCTGCCGATCCGCTAGACTCCCCTGCCCCCAAGTCCCGCATGAACAGAACGCTAGAGACCGCCCGCCGTGACGGGCCGGACGACAGCGGCCGAACCCGGCAGAGCCAGGAACGCCCCCTGCAGGGCGAGGGCTCGCCGTTGCGCACCCGGCACAAGGTTCGCCTGATCACCGCCACCGCGCTCTTCGACGGCCACGACGCCTCGATCAACATCATGCGCCGGATCGCGCAGGCGGCCGGCGCCGAGGTCGTGCACCTCGGCCACAACCGGTCCGCGCAGGAGATCGTCTCGGCGGCGATCCAGGAGGACGCCCAAGGCATCGCGATCACCTCCTACCAGGGCGGGCACAACGAGTTCTTCCAGTACGTGCACGACCTGCTGGTCGAGCAGGGCGCCGGCCAGGTCCGGATCTTCGGCGGCGGCGGCGGCGTGATCCTGCCGCAGGAGATCGAGGCGCTGCACCGCTACGGCATCGAGCGGATCTACTCCCCCGACGACGGGCGCAAGCTCGGGCTCGAGGGCATGGTGCACGACATGCTGCGGCGGTGCGATTTCGCGCCCGGCGGCGAAATCGACTTGCGCGCGTTGCGGCCGCAGAACTGGCGTGACCTTGCGCGCGCGATCAGCAATGCCGAAGTGGACGCGGACCGCGTCCGCGCGGAACTCGCGCGGCTGCCGGCCGCGGCCAGGAAGACGCCGGTGCTCGGCGTGACCGGCACCGGCGGCGCCGGCAAGTCGTCGGTGATCGACGAGCTGGTCCGGCGGTTCCGCGGCGAGTTCCCGGAGCGGACGCTCGCGATCCTCTCGGTCGACCCGACGCGACGCCGCACGGGTGGCGCGCTGCTCGGCGACCGGATCCGGATGAACGCGCTCGGCAGCGCCCAGATCTACATGCGCTCGCTGGCGACGCGGCAGGCGAACCTGGCCCTGAGCCAGGTCGTGCCCGAAGCGCTCGGGATCCTGAAGGCCGCGGGGTTCGATCTCGTGATCCTCGAGACCTCGGGCATCGGTCAGTCCGACACGGAGATCACCGCGCACGCCGATCTCTCGCTCTACGTGATGACGCCCGAGTACGGCGCCGCGACGCAGCTCGAGAAGATCGACATGCTCGACTTCGCGGATCTCGTCGCGATCAACAAGTTCGATCGCCGGGGCGCCGAGGACGCGCTGCGCGACGTGCGCAAGCAGTGGAAGCGCAACCACAAGGACTTCGCGGCGCCCGATGCGCAGGTGCCGGTGTTCGGCACGATCGCCTCGCAGTTCCACGACGCCGGCACGGACGCGCTCTACGCGGCGGTGCTGCGCGCCCTGGCCGCCAAGACCGGCGTCGGGTTCGCGAGCCCGCCCGCGAGCGCGGCGCCGATGCCGCGCAAGAGCGCGGTCATCCCTCCGGCGCGCGTGCGCTACCTCGCCGAGATCGCCGAGACCAACCGCGGCTACGACCGCCATGTGCGCGAGCAGATGGCGATCGCGCAGAAGCTCTACCAGCTGCGCGGCGCGCTCGAGGAACTGCGCGCGCAACAGGTGCGTGGCGAGCCGGTCGGTGACGCGCTGACGGTCGTGCAGCGCGCCTACGAGGGCTGCGAACAGCAACTGGCGCCGGAATGCCGCAAGGCGCTCGCGGACTGGCCGCAAAAGGTCCGCTCCTACCAGGGCGAGTTCCACACCTTCCGCGTGCGGGGCAAGGACGTGAAGGTCCGGCAGAGCACGCGCACGCTCTCGGGTCTCGCGATCCCGAAGGTCGTGTTGCCGCAGTACGAGGCGTTCGGCGACCTGCTCGGCTGGATGCTGCGCGAGAACGTGCCCGGCGAGTTCCCGTACGCGGCCGGGGTCTACCAGTTCAAGCGCGAGGAGGAGGATCCGACGCGCATGTTCGCCGGCGAGGGGGGCCCGGAGCGCACGAACCGGCGCTTCCACTACGTGTCCCACGGCCAGCCGGCGAAGCGCCTCTCGACCGCGTTCGACTCGGTCACGCTCTATGGCGAGGATCCGGCGCTGCGCCCCGACATCTACGGCAAGATCGGGAACGCGGGCGTCTCGATCTGCACGCTCGACGATGCGAAGCGGCTCTACTCCGGCTTCAACCTCGCCGACCCGAAGACCTCGGTGTCGATGACGATCAACGGGCCGGCGCCGATGCTGCTCGCGTACTTCCTGAACGCGGCGATCGACCAGCAGTGCGAGCTCTACATCCGGGAGAAGGGCCTCGAGCAGGAAGTGGAGCGCAAGATCGCCGCGATCTACGCGCACAAGGGCCTGCCGCGCCCGCGCTATCGCGAAGAGCTGCCCGAGGGTCACGACGGGCTCGGCCTGATGCTGCTCGGCGTGACCGGCGACGCCGTGCTGCCAGCCGACGTCTACGCCTCGATCCAGGCCCAGACCCTGCGGGCGGTGCGCGGCACGGTGCAGGCCGACATCCTGAAGGAGGACCAGGCCCAGAACACCTGCATCTTCTCGACCGAGTTCGCGCTGCGGCTGATGGGCGACATCCAGCAGTGGTTCATCGCGCACGAGGTGCGGAACTTCTACAGCGTCTCGATCTCGGGCTACCACATCGCCGAGGCGGGCGCGAATCCGATCACTCAGCTCGCGTTCACGCTGGCCAACGGCTTCACCTACGTCGAGTACTACCTCGCGCGCGGGATGCACATCGACGCGTTCGCGCCCAACCTCTCGTTCTTCTTCAGCAACGGCATCGACGCCGAGTACGCGGTGATCGGCCGCGTCGCGCGGCGGATCTGGGCCAAGGCGATGAAGCTCAAGTACGGCGCGAACGAGCGCAGCCAGAAGCTCAAGTACCACATCCAGACCAGCGGCCGCTCGCTGCACGCGCAGGAGATCTCGTTCAACGACATCCGCACGACGCTGCAGGCGCTCTACGCGATCTACGACAACTGCAACTCGCTGCACACGAACGCGTACGACGAGGCGATCACGACGCCGACCGAGGAGTCGGTGCGCCGCGCGATGGCGATCCAGCTGATCATCAACCGCGAGCTCGGCCTCGCGAAGAGCGAGAACCCGCTGCAAGGGTCGTTCCTGCTCGAGCAGCTCAGCGATCTGGTCGAGGAGGCGGTGCTGGTCGAGTTCGAGCGCATCACCGAGCGCGGCGGCGTGCTCG
>CAZSKV010000674.1:0-7505 GCA_964607495.1 uncultured candidatus Brocadiaceae bacterium | reverse complement strand
GTGGTGGCGGCGGCGGCGGCGCGGCGCCGACGATCAACCTCACGGGCTACTGGCAGCTCTACCTGACGCCGACCGGTGGCGCGGAGACCGGTCCGTCTGCTGTCTATCTGACCCAGAGCGGCGCCACGGTCGATGGCGCCGCAATCACCGGCACGGTGAGCGGCAACAGCTTCACGATCACGTCGGCCGTGAGCGGGCTCTTCACGGTCAACTGCCAGGGGACGCTGAGCGGCACCGTCGCCACGGGCACGATGACGCTCAGCGGCTTGATCAACGGGACAGGCACCTTCCGCCTCGTCGGCTTCACGCCGACCGGCACGCTCGCGGCCAGTGGCACGGTCCAGGGCGTCCCGGTCAACATGACCACCACCGCAGGGATCGGCAAGCGCGCGTACTCGGATGCGGGCCTGACCACGCTCACCCAGGTCGAGATCGTCGCCGCGTATGGCAGCCAGCATCTCGAGATCGACTTCAGCCCTGCGGGCCTCACGGTCGGGACGCTGAACGTGCCCGGGACGGTCACCGCGACCGTGGTCTATCGTGACGACGTCAACACCATCGAGCTGGCTGCCAGCAGCGGCACGGTCACGGTCACCAGATACAACGGCAGCGGCTTCGCCGGCTCGTTCGCGCTCACCCTTCCCGGCGGCGGCTCGCTGACTGGCACCTTCGACGTCAGCTGGGACATCGCAGCCTACGATCCGTAGCTGCTCAGCGTTCCGTAGCCGGTGGGCCCGGCACCGCGATCTCCAGCAGGACCGGCGTGGCGCCAGCCTGTACCGCCACGGGCCCGACGCGCACGGTCGCACGGCCTGGGACCTCGACCTCCACGCAGTAGTGGCCGTCCTCGAGGTCCGCGAAGCGGAACCTGCTGTCGGGATCGGGCCGGGTCGTAGGGGTCTGCTGCACGGCGCCGAAGGGCATCCGGGCGCGTATCCGGGCGCGGCGCTGGTGCTCCAGGTCGGCGAGCGCACGCAGCGTGTCGGCGAGGGTCTCGGGATCCCGGCCGGCTCGCTGCAGCTCGGCGGCCACCGCCCGCAGCCGCGCGGATTCGCTGGCCTGCGCGTCCTCTGCCGAGTCCGTGCGCGACAGGCGGACGCGGGATCCCGGTAGTCCCCGGCCAGTGGCGGCATCCAGCACCCGGCCGTGCAACGCCCCTCCCGCCTGCAACCAGATCGTGAGCTGGGGTGCGTGCTGCGGCTCGAGATCGCGCAGCACTTGCGGACCGTGGCCAGGGCTGCGGACGCGCAGATTATGCGGCGCGGCTTGCAGGTGCGCGAACGCGAACGCGCCATCGGCGTCCGTGGTGGCGCGCAAGATGCCCCGCAGGTCCGGGGCTGCAGCAGGCAGCAGATCGATGGCTGCGTCGGCAACCGGCCGACCGGCACTGTCGACGACGAGGCCGCGCAGAGTGCAGCCGGGTCCGAGCGCGAGCGGTGCCAGGGCCGTCACCGTCTGCGCGCGGACCGCGCACCAGGGCGTTGCCCTCCGATCCTGTCCCGGGGCCCAGGCCTCGACCTCGTAGGCGCCGGCAGGCAGGCCGGCGACGGCGAAACGTCCGTCACCGTCGACGCCCTGCTCCGGGAACCAGCGGGCCAGCTCGAGTGCTGGCAAGGCCAGCAGCGGACCATGCACCGGCCGCACGATCAGGCGCGCTTGCGCGCACGGTCGAGCCTGCGCGTCGACGACCGTACCGGCGATGCCACCAGCGCCGGCGAGCTGGATGTCGCCCAGATCGGTGACCGGGGAGCCGTGCACCTGGAGACCGTGCGCGACGATGGCCGGAGCCCAGCGCGGATCGTGGACGACGAGCGTCAACGTCGGGCTCCCGGTGCTGGCGATCGCGAGCGCGAAGGTGCCATCCGCCGCGGTCTCTGCGTGGTGGCCTGGTGCATCAGATCGCAGCACGCACAAGTGCGCGCCCGCCACAGGCACCTGTCGCGGGTCGATGACCCTGCCGCGCAACGAGCAGCTACCTCTCACTCCGTGCTCCGTGCGCTGCGTGGCAGGTGCAGCCGGTGCTGTGATGGCCGCCGGCGCCGACGAGGTCGTGATCACGCCGGGAGCGGTGCCGGGTGCCGCGGACTCCACCGCCGGCCCGGTGTCGCCAGCGAGCATCCAGGCGATCGACGCGAGCACGGGAACACCCAGGAAGCACGTGATTGCGAGGCGGGCCATGGTGGCAGCGGCGCTGCTCGGGGAGCTTTCGGCAGCGGGCTCAACCCCGGTTGAGCACCTGGGGCAGGAGTAGCGGCAGCGGCACGCATGGCCATTGCGGGTAGAACTGCACGGCCCATCCATGGCCGCCTCCGAACCCCAGACCCCGGCTCCGGTGCTGCGCCCCGCGCACCCCGATTGGTTCGGTGCCACCGCCAACCCTGAGGCGCAGGAAGGCGTGGCCCAGCTGCCGCTGTCCGGCGCTCCGCGCCCGTTCCAGCTCTTCTCCGTCACGGGCTTCCCATGTTCGGGAATGGACTGGGTCGGGCGGCTGCTGACGTTGCATCCGTCCGTGCTGGTCGTCGACAGTCCCAACCGCCTCGGACCGCTCGGGGGCAAGCGGGCCGCGACCGCGATCGAGCAGCGGCGTGCAGCGGACGAGGCGCTACGCCGGCTGCTGGACGCCGCCGCGAGCAAACCGGCCGCCACGCATCTCGGGGCCGTGATCGTCCATGGCGACAGTCGATGCCTGCCCGGCCCCGCGATCATGGTGATGCGGGACGGACGCGACGTGCTGGTCCACTGGACGCTGCGGCAGCTGTGCGATCGCGGCGCGGCGCTGCTGCGCTTCCTCGACCCGAGCAAGAGGAATCGCATGCCGGAGATCGAGCGCCGCTTCCGGGCCGATCCGGAGGACGTGATCGCCAGGAATCCGGGGCTCCTGCTCAGCGACTACGACTGGGTGCGCTATGGCGCCCACCTCTGGGACGAGCAGGTGACCGGCCACGCAGGCTCATTGGGCGCGATCGAGGACGGAAGGATCTCCGGGCCGATGCCGGCCGAATTGAACTTCGAGCGCGCGCGCAGCGATCCGCACGCAGCCTTCGTTGCCATCGTCTCGGCCCTGGGCCTCGATCCAGCCCTGGCCCCCGCGTTCCGTGCGTCTGGCGATCCCGTGACTGCGAGCGAGACCGCGGCGGACCTGCTCGCGGAGTGGGAGGTCGGGATCTGGCGGCGCTACTTCACCCCCCGGGCCGGCAAGCTCTTCAAGATGGACGCATGGCAGGGGCTCGAGTACGTGACCCAGAACTACGGCGATGACGATTGGGTGGGCGAGTGCCAGCCGGGTCCTGGATGAGGCCATGAGCGCCGGGAGGCAGCGCGAGTTCTCGCGGTCCTTCCCGCCGCGCGACACCGGCGCGCGGCAGTGGCGTGTCAACGGTTGCTCGTCTCCTGCAGCTTCTGGAGCACCTGGTCGAGGCTGAAGCTGCCTGGCTTCATGCGTGGCGGGAACTCGCGGTAGGTCGCGAGGTGAGCGCCGACGAACGCCTGCGCGGGCACGAGCACGAACGCGTGGTCGACGCGCCACCGGTCGTAGTCACCGGCTTCGTGGTCGGCGCGCTCGAATGGGTCGCTACGCAGGCAGAACAGCTTCGGAAAACGCAGCGGCACGAGCGGTTCCTGCCAGACGTCCAGGCCGTGGGCGCGCTGCTCCTGGAAGACGATCTTCCACCGGCCGTATCGCAGGTTGGCGAGGCTGCCGTCGTCGGTCCAGTAGAGGAACTCCTTGCGCGGCGCCTGCTTGGCTTCGCCCTTGAAGTACGGCAGCAGGTCGTAGCCGTCCAGATGGACCTTGAAGTCGCGCCCGTTGGCGCGGTGCCCGCTCTGGAGCTTCTGCGTCACGTCGGGCTCGCCGGCGGCCGCGAGCAGCGTCGGCAGCATGTCCTCGTGCGAGAAGATGTCGTTGTACACCGAGCCGGGCTTCAGCACTCCGGGCCAGCGGATGACGCATGGCACGCGGTAGCCGCCCTCCCAGTTCGAGTTCTTCTCGTTGCGGAACGGCGTCGAGCCACCGTCGGGCCACGAAAAGCACTCGGCGCCGTTGTCGGTCGAGTACATGACGATCGTGTTCTCGGCCAGCCCGAGCTCGGCGAGCTTGTCGAGGATCTGGCCGACCATCGCGTCGTGCTCGACCATGCCGTCGGCGTAGACGCCGAGCCCGGTCTTGTCCCTGGAGCCCGGCTTCAGGTGCGTCCAAATGTGCATGCGCGTCGAGTTCCACCACAGGAAGAACGGCTTCTGCGCCTGCTTTGCGCGCTCGAGGAAGCCGATCGCACCTCCGGTGACCTCTTCGTCCACCGTCTCCATGCGTTTCGTCGTCAGTGGGCCGGTGTCCTCGATGCGGCCGTCGGCCGTCGACTTGATCACGCCGCGCGGACCGAACTTCTTCCGGAACTCGGGGTCCTTCGGATAGTCCGGGTGCTCGGGCTCCTGCTCGGCGTTGAGGTGGTACAGGTTGCCGAAGAACTCGTCGAACCCATGGTTCGTCGGCAGCATCTCGTCGCGGTCGCCGAGGTGGTTCTTGCCGTACTGCGCCGTCATGTAGCCGTGGTTCTTCAGCATTTCGGCGATCGTCGGGTCCTTGTCGGTAAGGCCCTCTCTCGCGCCGGGAAGGCCGACCTTCAGCAGTCCGGTGCGGAATGGGCTCTGGCCGGTGAGGAACGCCGCTCGGCCGGCCGTGCACGATTGCTGCCCGTACCAGTCGGTGAACATCGCCCCTTCCCTGGCGATGCGGTCGATGTTGGGCGTGCGGTAGCCCATCATCCCGTGGTTGTAGCAACTGAGGTTGTTCCAACCGACATCGTCACCCCAGATGACGACGATGTTCGGTTTGTTCTGCGCGGGGGCGAGCGCCGCGCAGAGCGCGACGGCAAGCGACGGGAGCCAGGCTCTCATGGTCGGGTTCCTTCAGTACGGGTCCGTGTGGCAGTGAGGGGCGGACGGTAGCAGGGGGGCTCCCGTGCTGGAAATGTGGCGACCGCTTCTTGCGCCTGCGGCCGTGGTGCACGTGGCGGCCAGCGATTGGCGCCCCGGCTCCGTACTTCGGACCAGGAAGCTCTTCGGGTCGGATGCGAGGCAGGGGCTCGCGCCCGGGATCCAGAACCACGGCGACGAGGATCGGGAGGGTGAGTGCCAGCCGTCTCCTGGATGAGGCTGTGGGCTCCGGCAGGAGTGCGACCATGATCCACGTGATGGTCGCGGCCGGGGGGACTACCGCCGCCGTACCCCACGGCTAGCCTGTTCCGCCATGCGTATCCCCCTCGCAGCCCTGCTCTTCGCGGGCGCCAGCCTTGCCCAGTCCGTCCCTCACACCACGACGATCCCGGAACTCGCGACCGGCACGTTCCTCGGTAACGCGAGTTCCTTCCCGCTCGGCCGGACCGGCGGACGCGCCCAGTACTGGTTCCGCAAGGATGGGCTGCCCCTGCCCACGGTCGTGACGGCCATCGGCCCCCGCCCGACCAAGGGCACTTCGGGAACCGGACGCACGCAGTCGCTCGAGATCAAGATGGCGAACACGACCCTGCCGCATGCGAGCTTCACCAAGGATTTCGCGCTGAACCTCGGGGCCGCTGCGACCGTCGTCCACGCGCGCAAGAACATCTCGATCCCCAACTTGACGAGCCATCTGGATCCGGACCTGCCGATGCTCTGGATCCTGCTCGACGCGCCGTTCGCGCTCCTGGGGCCGAACCTCGTGATCGACTACGACCTCGGCACCGCGGTCGGGGCTGTTTCCGCCTCCTACAACGGCGACCTCGTCACCCTCGCGAGCCCGGGCAGGCACTACTCGAGCGAAGCAAGCTGTGGCGGCACGCTGGCTGCAACCTCCACGGCGACGAGCTACGACCTGCTCCTGAGCGGGGCCACACCCTCCCAACCGACCTGGCTGATGCTCTCTGCGAACACGCGGACCTGGGGTGGCCAGCGTCTGCCCTACGCGCTCGACGGGCTCGGCATGACCGGCTGCGTGCTCGGCGTCGATCCGCAAGTCGTCGTGACCGGGATCGCGAGCGCCGCCGGGACCTCGAGTCTGTCGGTCCCGATCACGCTGCCGCCGGATGCCTACGTCGTCTACGCGCAGGGCGCGCACATGAGCACTGCGAATGCCTTCGGCCTCGCCACGACCAACGTGACGCGCTCGCTGCTCGGCTTCACCGGGTTCAGCTCGTACATCTACAACTTCACGGTCGACGGCCCGCTCGCGCAGAACGGTCCCAACAACTGGACCGCGCCGATGCTGCTGAAGCCGTAGCAGCCGCCGAAACCGTCGCGCCCGGCTCGTGCCTTCTTCGCCGCGCGGCCGTGAGTATCCTGTCGCCATGCGCGTTGCCCTCGTCGTGCCACTGCTGCTGGTGTCACTCGCGGCCCAGGTTCCGGCGCCCGACTTCCGCTACCTGCAAACGCCGCCCACGGGCCTCCCGGCGATGCCGCTGCCGCCGGAGCCCGCGCCGACCGCGGCGATGTTCGCGCTGGGCCAACGCCTCTTCGCCGATCCCCTTCTGAGCAGCGATCGCACGATTTCGTGCCAGAGTTGCCATCCGCCGGCGACGGCATTCGCGAGCCCGGATCCCCGCCCGGCCGGCGTGGAGGGCCGCCGCGCCAGCGCCCACGCCCCGACCCTGCTGAACCGCGGCTACGGCAAGTCGATGCGTTGGGACGGCAGCACCGCGACGCTCGATGCCTTCGTCGTGCAGCCGATCGCCGATCCGAACGAGATGAACCTGCCCGTGGCCACCGCGCTGCAGCGCCTGCGTGACGACGCCGAGTACTCGCGCATGTTCGCCACCGCCTTCGCCGACGGTGTGAGCGCGGCAAACCTCGCGACGGCGCTCGCCACGTTCGTGCGTGGCATCGTCGCTGCCGACGCTGCCGTGGACCACTTCCTGAAGGGCGACACCAAGGCGTTGACCCGCGAGCAGCGTGCCGGTCTGTGGATCTTCGAGAGCAAGGGCGGCTGCTGGCGCTGCCACACCGCGCCGTTGTTCACCGACGAGCGATTCCACAACACGGGCGTCGGGGCCGTGGACGGTACCCCGCAGCCGGGCCGCGCCGCGCACACGCGCGAGGCCGGCGATGCCGGCCGCTTCAAGACCCCGACCCTGCGCCGGGTCAGCCTCACGGCACCCTACATGCACGACGGCAGCGTGCGCACGCTCGCCGACGTGATCGAGTTCTATGCGCGCGGCGGCAACCAGAACCACAATCTCTCGCCGCAGCTGAAGCCGTTGCAACTGAGCGCCGAGGACCGGCGCAACCTTCTGGCATTCCTCGAGAGCCTCTGACCCGGCCTCGCGCGAGCGCCGGCGCGGCCACGTCCGTTGCCGAGCGGTTCCTGGTCCACACCGTCGCCGGGGTCCTGACGTTAGGCTTGCTGCGGTGAGTGAACGTCTCGGCGAACTGCGCCGGATTCTCGGCCCCGCGACTGGGGCCGCGGTCGGCATCGGCACCGCGGTCGGCGCCGGGATCCTGCGCACGCCGGGCGAGATCGCCGCCGCGTTGCCGAG
>CAZSKV010000673.1:0-14730 GCA_964607495.1 uncultured candidatus Brocadiaceae bacterium | reverse complement strand
GCAGCGACCAGCAGGAGCACGAACGGGCTCCGCAGCTGCCGCACGAAGTACTCGTACGGCCGCACCTGCGGCTGCAGATCGATCACGTTCGGGCCGTGGATCTGCAGGCGCTGCGCGGCTTCCGCGGGCGCGAGTCCAGGGTTCTGCGTCACGACACCCGCGGTTTCGCCAGCGCCCGCTCCGTCAGGGCCACGCCTTGCCAGGTGTTCGCCCGCGTGTAGCGGATCGCCTCGCGCCCCTGCACGAGTTCCGGCACGACCGCGAGCGCCATCTCGACGCACTCGTTCATGTTGCAGTAGCGGAACAGGCCCTGGCGCCCGATCGAGAGCAGGTTGGTCGCGACTTCGAGCGAGTCGAGCAGGCGCTCGGTCTTCTCCTGGAAGCCCTGCACCTGCAGGGGATAGGCGTGCGTCGTGCGCACGACGTCGCAGCCGAGGACCTCCGCCGGGCGCAGGTGCCCGAGCCGCACGAGCGTGTCCACGCATTCCGCCGCGATCTCGGCATCGGGCCTGGACCAGGTCTTGTCGCCGGGGACGCACGAGACCTCGAGCGTGAGGCCGGTGCAGCCCTCCGGCGCCATGCCGGCGCGGAACGGCGCGGACTCGGTCAGGCGCTGGAACGGCACTTCCCGGTCCGGGTAGTAGACCCAGTGGTAGCCGAGGACTTCTGGTTTCGCGACGCGGACGAACACGAACGCCATGCCGCGGAACGGCAGATGTTCGCGCCGCAGCAGCTCGTCGGCGGCGCTGCCGTGCACGAGGCGGACCAGCGTCGGCAGCGGGATCGTCGACACGGCCTGGTCGAAGCCGCGCGCCGTGCTGCCATCGGCGAAGTGCAGCGCCGTCACGCGCCTGCCGTTGCGCTCGACACCGGCCAGCGCGCGACCGAACTCGATTCGACCGCCGCTGGCCAGGAAGCGGTCGCGCAGCCGCCGCTGCAGCGTGCCGATGCCGCCGCGGGTGTAGAAGAAGCGCTTGCGGAACTCGCTGTGCGCGCGCTTCCAGTCCTCGGTGCCGAGCCAGTGGAACGCGAGCGTCTTCTTCAGCAGGTCCCAGACCGAGTCGATCGTGATCCGCTGCGATGCCGTGCGCGGATCGAGCAGCGTCGGATCCATGCCCCAGACCTTCTCGGTGTAGGGGCCGAAGTAGAGGTCATAGAGCGTCTTGCCGAAGCGCGCCTCGGTCCAGGCGCGGAACGAGTCGTCCTTCGGCGCGCGCAGCGCGTTCCGGAGCCGGCAGGCCGCGACCTCGAGCATCGCGCGCAGCGAGAGCCGCAGGCCGATGTTCTGCAGCACGTCGGCGATCTCGAAGGGGTAGCGGACGTAGCGGCCGCAGAAGTGCTGCGCCGTGTGCTTCTCGATCGTCAGCAGATCCTCGGCGCAGACCTCGTGCAGCAGCGCAACCAGCCGCGGGTTGTCGGTGCAGAACTCGTGCGGGCCGTAGTCGAACGCGAACCCCGCGTGCTCGAACGAGGCCGCGAGCCCCCCCGCCGCGGAGCCCGCCTCGTAGACCGTCACCGGCACGCCCTCGCGGCGCAGCAGGTAGGCGGTCGCGAGACCGGTGATGCCGGCACCGAGGATGGCAACGCTCATGCAGCAGCTGAGGAGGGTAGGAATGCCCTGCGACGGCTGCAACGGAAGTGTCCCGATGGGCGGGAAAGGACCAGGGCTTCGCGGGCGTTGGGCGGAGATGGACCGCCTTGCCTTCTGCGTGCTCGGGCTCACTGCCCTCCTGCCAGCCCAGCTCGAAGCCACCCTGACCGCGGCTCCGGGGACGGCGACCGTCGAGCCCGGCCGGACCGTGGCCTGCTGGCTCTACAACGGGATGCTGCCTGGACCCACGCTGCGGGTGCGCGAGGGCCAGCTGCTGCGCGTGCGTTTCGTGAACCGGCTGCCCGAAGCGACGACTGTGCACTTCCACGGCCAACCGATGCCCAACCTGATGGACGGCGTGCCCGACATGCCGCTCGCGCCGATCGCCCCGAACCAGGAGTTCACGTACGAGTTCGTCGCCCGCCCGGCAGGAACCTACTGGTTCCATCCGCACGTCGGCCTGCAGATCGATCGCGGGCTCGCCGGGGTCCTGATCGTCGAGCCGGCCGGACCGGGTGATCCGGCATTCGATCGCGAACACGTGCTGGTCCTCGACGACCTGCTCGAGGGCCCACCGATCCCGGGGCGCGACCCGGTGCATGCCGGCCATCTGCTGAACGGCAAGACCAGCCTCGGCCAGCAGGCACTCGACGTCCGCAGCGGGGAACGCGTGCGCATCCGCGTCGTCAACGCCGCCGCCGCGAGCCACTACGTGCTCGCGATCGACGGCCACGAATTCTGGGTCACGCACGCCGACGGTCAACGCGTCGTGCCGGTCAAGACCCAGGCGCTCCCGATCGGCGCCGGTGAGCGCTACGACCTGCTGCTCGAGGCCACGAATCCCGGGACCTGGAGCCTGGCCGCTTCGGCACTCACCGACCGCACGCAGACCCTCGTGCGTGCCGTGCTGCGCTACGAGGGTTCGACGCAGCCCTGGCCGCCCCCTGGCTACGTGCCGCCGAACCTGCGCAATGGCGTGTTGCTGAGCTACTCGCAATTGCAGAGCGCGGTGCCGGTCGCCCCGATCAAACCGGTACCCGACCGCGTGTTCGACCTGCAGCTCGCCGGCGGGATGATGGGCAACTACGTCTGGACCATCAACGGCCAGGCGTGGCCCAACGCCAGCCCGCTGCCGGTGATCGAGCCCGAGGCCGTGCGCCTGCGCTTCACCAACATGTCGATGCACTGGCACCCGATGCATCTGCACGGCCACTTCTTCCGCCTGCTCGGCACGGTCGGCGGCGCGCTGCAGGCGCCGCAGAAGGACACGCTGCTGATCGCCCCCGGCATGATGTCGGGCCGCACCGAGGTCGAGTTCGTCGCCGACAATCCGGGCAGCTGGATGCTGCACTGTCACAACCTCTACCACGCCGAGGCGGGGATGATGCGGGCCGTCATGTATGGCGGCCGCGATCACGATGCGGATGGCCTGATGGACGACATCGACTTCGATCCGGTGGCGGCGCGGCCGGTGCAGTGGACCGAGGATCTCGGCGGCGGCTATGCGATCGGCAGGCTGATGCGCCTTGCGCTGCAATGGCCGGCCGGCGAGAGCGCTGCGATCTTCGGCGGAACCGTGCTGGCCAAGCCGATCGATCTCGGCAGCCTCGGGTCGCTGCGCATCCAGCCAGAGCTGCTGCTCGGCACGACCGTCTGCAGCGCGCAGCACCTGGCGCGCATCGACCTCACGGTGCCGGCCGATCCGGTGTTGCGCGGGCTGCGATTCGGCGTGCAGTCGCTCGTAACGCACACCTCGGGTGCGCGGTTGTCGACTGCGGCGGTCGTGAACCTGCAGTGAAGCGGAGAACCTGAGCTCGCCGCTCAGCCTGCCAGGTTCGCCTTCGCGTCCGCGTTGTTCGGATCGATCTGCAGCGCGCGCTGGAAGCAGGCGCGCGAATCGTTCACGCGGCCCATCTTGAACAGGCACACGCCGCGGTTGTTCCAGGTCTCGGCGTCGTTCGGGCGGTGCTCGAGCGAGCGCCGGAAGCTCTCCTCGGCCTCGGTGAAGCGGCTCTGGCCGTACTGCACCATGCCGAGGTTGAACCAGCCGTCGGCGTTCGCCGGCTCGAGGGCGAGCGCCTTCTTGAACGCGCTGACGGCGCCCTGGTCGTCACCCTGCAGGTAGCGCACGAAGCCGAGCTGGTTCTGGAACTCGGCCTTGTTCGGGGCGAAGGTCGCCGCGGTCTCGAGGTGCGGCAACGCTTCGGCGTAGAGCGACTGCGACAGGTAGCCCTCGGCCGCGGTGCGGTGCACGCTCGCGAGGCGCTCGCCGAGCTCGCCGAGGCGCGCGATGACCTCCTGCTTGACCTTGGGCTCGGTGGTGTCGACGACGAGCGGGGGCGTGTCCTTGATCCGCGTCGGGATGGACTGGAAGCCGGGGTCGACCGGCAGGACTCGGGTGGGATCGATCGTTTGCATGACTGCTTCTCCTTGTGCCGTGGACTGCTAACTCAATGTGACCAGGAACTCCTTCATGCGCCTGGCCTCCGCCGCGAGCGCGTTCTGCTCCATCAGCGCGACCGCATGGCGGCCGATCGCCTTGGCTTGTTCTCTCTGGCCGAGCCGCGCGAGCAGGAGCGATGCCTGCTGCGAGGCGCCGGCTGATCTCGGGTTGATCCGCAACAGGTCGGTCAGCGCTTCGATCGCGCCGCCGGCATCGCCGCCCTCGAGCCGCAGCCGCGACAGGGTCATCGCGGCGAGGTCGTAGTCGGGCTTCAGCGTGCGTGCCTGCTCGAGGAGGCGGATCGCCTTGACGCGGTCGCCCTTGCCCAGCCACGCCTGCGCGAGACCGACCAGGGACACATAGCTGGTGATGCCCTCCTGGATCGCGACGACCAGCACCTGGTCGCGGTAGAGCAGGCAGCGCTCGAAGTGCGCGATCGCGGCGTCGTTCTGGTTGCGGCGCAGCGCGATCGTCGCGGCGATGTAGTGCAGGTTCGGCGTCGGCACGAAGTGCCGCAGCGCGTGCTCGAGGATCCGATCGGCGCGCTGGTGCGCTTCCTCGCGCGAGTACTCGAGCACCAGCAACGCCGCGATCTCACCCGCGTACGGCACCTCGGTCTGCGCGACCGGTGGCAGGCGCAGCAACTGGTCGAAGGCCTTCTGCAGCCAGGCCCGGGCGTCCGCGGTGCGGCCGGGCACGCGGCGCAGGAAGTCGCCGTACTTGTAGAGGGAGTAGAGGTCATCGGGCGCTTGCGCGAGCTGTGCGAGGAAGAGCCGCTCGTTGCGCGCGTTCTTGTCGCGCGCATCCATGACCTCGTCGCTGTAGCCATGGTGGTCGACCTCGAGCTTCGAGATCGACAGGATCATCCCCTGCTTGCCGCCCTCGGCGAGCAGGGCCGGCGTGATCTGCTCGTGGATCCTGTTGACCCAGCGGAGGCCCGGCAGCCGGCGGAAGAGCCGGACCATGATCACCCCGATCGTCTTGCCGCCGGTGTAGACGTTGCGGAAGACCATGTGGTAGCCGCTGACGCCGGCGTCGGTGACGAGCTCGCGGATCCGCCCGGGCGCGTCCTCGTGCAGGAACTCGTCGGCGTCGAGCACGAGCACCCAGTCGCCGGTCGCCTGCTCGAGCCCGACGTTGCGCGGCGCCGAGAAGTCGTCGCTCCAGGGGCAGTGCACGATCCTGGCGCCGAAGCCCTCGGCGATCGCGACCGTGCGGTCGGTCGAGCCGGTGTCGACGACCACGATCTCGTCGACGCAGGGCGCGGCGCGGCGCAGGCACTCCGGCAGGAAGCGCTCCTCGTTCTTCACCATCATCACGAGCGAGATCCGCGGCGTGCGGCCGGCCCAGGGCACACGGCGGTCGTTGTGCTGCCGCGCCCGGGGATCGTCGTTCGACTCGAAGCGGGTCTTGTCCCTGCCGACCGCGTCCCAGCGCGCGAGCAGCAGGTCGCCCTCCTGGCGCAGGGCCTCGGCGGCCGGGCTCGGCAGCGCCGGGGTCGCGAATGCGCCGGGCACGCCGCAGGGCGAACGGCCGCGCGCGTCCAGGCGCAGCAGCCAGTCCTCGTAGGCGATCGTCTCGCAGGCGAAGCGCAGGTCGATCGGGCCGTTCAGCAGCGCATCGGTGCGCGAGAGCATCAGGCCCGAGACGTCGCCCGGGCACTGCAGCTGCTGCTCCACACCCGGCGCCGCCGGAGAGAGCACGCTGCGCGCGAGCAGGTTGGTGAAGAGTTCGCGGTCCGGTTCGGCGCCCGCGCGCAGGAACCACAGCAGTTCGCCGCACGCGACCGGGAGTGCCTTGTTGAACTCGGCGGCCTCGCGCCCCTCGGCGCAGGGCACGACCTCCCAATCGTCGGACAGGAACGCCGACACCGCCCGGGTCGTGCGTTCCTGCTCCGAACGCGAGCCGGCGCCGATCAGCACCGAGCCCGCCTTGATCTGTCCCTTCTCCGCCAGCAGCCACAGGCGTGGCATCGGCGCCTCCGGGATGTAGGCCGTCGCCAGGAAGCCCTCGGCCATGCACTTGGCGACGAACTCCCTGCCCATGCGTTCGCCGCCCGAAGGCACCTGGATCAGGTCGCGCACCAGCAGCGCGCGGGCGGCGAGGGCCTGCACGAGCCGCCGCGGCAGCACGCGCCGCTCCGGTTCGGTCAGCGAGCCGAAGGGCTCGAAGGCCCCGAGCTTGCCCTCGAGCGCGGTGCGCACCGCCCGCAGCGAGACCGCGCTCTCGGCGTCGATCAGCAGCTTGCCACCTGGGGCGAGCCGTTGCGCGACCACGTCGAGGAAGCGCTCGAGGTTGCCGAAGGACTCGCAGAGGCTGGTGACCAGGATCGTGGCGAACTCGCCCTCCGGCACGCGCAGGAACGGCCCGTCGCCGACGGCCTGCTCGGGCAGGCGCAGGGTCCTGCCCTGCTCCTGCCAGAGCGTGTCCTGCGCGTAGCCGCCGGCGAAGCCGGTCGGAGCCCGCGGGCTCTCGTTCTGCGACACTTCGATATCCTTTGCCGGGTCGCCCCCCTGGCGGGGCGTGCACTCGTGCAACACCTATCGGCAGGGTGACCGTTTCGACTTCAGAGCCTCGCGTCGCATGGAAGAGCACCAGGATCCCAGAGCCCGGCTCGCGGCCGGCACCCGCTTCTCCCGCCTGATCCACGTCCAGAGCTGCGAATCGACCCAGCTGCTCGCACAGCAGGATCATGCGGCCGGCTCGGCCGCGTTCTGGAGCGACCACCAGACCGGAGGCCGCGGCCGCCAGGGCCATGTCTGGCACGACGAGGCGGCGCGCGATCTCACGGTGACCTTCAAGGTCGCCGGCCTGCGCCTTGCGCAGCCCGCCCAGCTCGCGGCGGTGGTTCCGGTCGCGGTGCTCGACATGCTCGAGCAGGTCAGCGGGCTGCGCCTCACGCTGAAGTGGCCGAACGACGTGATGATCACCGGCCGCAAGATCGCCGGGATCCTGATCGACTCGCTCGGCACACCACCCGTGCACCTGATCGGCGTCGGGATCAACGTGAACTGCACCGGCTTTCCGCCCGAGCTGCGCGGCAGCGCCAGCTCACTGGCGCTCGCGACCGGTCACGAGTACGACCGCACGGATCTGCTCGTGCATCTCGCGATCGGCCTCGAGGACGCCCTCGCAGACCTCGAGCTCGGCCGCACCGACCGGCTGCTGGGCCTGTTCCGCGAGCGCTTGGGCCTGCTCGGCCGCCGCGTGGTGCTCACCTCGGGGGGCAAGGAGCAGCTCGGCAGACTGACCGGTCTCGACTTCGAGCATGCGGTCCTCGATGCCGGCGCGGGGATTCCGCTCGCGATCGTGCAGGGACTGCGCCTGCAATGATCCAGGTCACCTTCACCTCGGCGCTGCACCGCCACACCCACGCTCCCGAGGCCACGGTCGACGCGAAGACCGTGCGCGCCGCGCTCGAGGCGGTGTTCACCAAGGAGCCGGCGCTGCGCTCCTACGTGCTCGACGACCAGGGCGGGTTGCGGCCGCACGTGGACGTGTTCGTCGGCGGCGCGCGCATCCGCGACCGCAAGGGCCTGTCGGACGCGGTCACGGACGGAGCGGTCGTGAGCGTGATGCAGGCGCTGTCGGGCGGGTGAGGAGAACCCGGACCGGGCTCATTGGTACTCGAGAGGCACGATCACTCGCTGCAGCCTCTCTGTCCCCAGGAGCATCACCTGCTTCTCCAACGACCGGTATCCATGTGCACCAGCGGATACCCGCAGGAGCCCCGCAGGCAGCCAGTAGACGAGCGGGTCATCTCCGGGCCGCCATACCACGGTCACCGCGAGCGAAGCGCGTTCGTGTTGGTAGCCGATGTAGAGCTCCGAGTCATGCTCGCCGTGCGGAAGCGTGGGAACTAGCTCGACCCGCCCGAATTGGTCCTGCAACCTGATCGTCGCGCGCAGGCATGTATCTCCTGGCGGGACGACGACGGTCTCCTTCTCCACCATTTCGGTGAGCAAGGGGATCTCTGCTTCGGTCGTCAGTGAGTACTCGCCCACGGGGACCCAGTGTTCGACCCCGGGCACGATCGGAAAGAAGTCCCGCTCCTTGCGGCTCGCCATCACCAGCGTCGGATCGATGTTCCTGCCGCCGCATTCGAGGACAAGGCAGATCCTCCGCCGTCCCTGCTTCGGCACCTCCTTCAGATAGACAGGCGCGCTCAGGCTCGACATCGGCACGAACCCCCATTCCGCTCCCCACACCGTACCGTCGGATGCTGCCGCCCTGATGCTGCACTTCGGTGTGGCATGCGGATTCTTCGGCACCGCGATCGTGGCGATGCTGCCCGGGAAGCGTTCTTTCAGAGTCATCTGGATGATCGCGCCTGCCGCCAGCATCGGGGAGCCTGTGTCGAACTCGGACCGGTCATACGAGAAGACCTTGCTCACGATCCGGGCGTCGCCAGGGATGCAGGCGACGACGACGTGCGGTTCCCCGAACACGATGGCCTTCCGGTTGGAAGGAACTTCGAAGCGCCTGTCCTGTCTGGCAGAGGCTGGTTCTGTGCGGATGGCGCACAGAGACCTGTGGCTCGCTCGCAAGTAGTAGACGCCTGGGGGCACTCCTTCCATCCTCGCCTGTCCATCCCGTGCCGACACGGCCCGCCACACGGGCACACTCGTGAATGGATTGCCTTGTCCTGCCGATCCTGCGGCACCAGGCCACGGACGCGCGATCGGGATCGTAGACAGCACGACTGTGGCATCGCTCACGGGTGTGCCGTCCTCGCGCATGCAGGTGATGTCGACAGCATGAGCAGGAGAGAGTTGGACGACCTGCTCCGGTTCACTGCTCTGGGCCACCGACCCGGCCAAGAAACCCTCCGCCACCACACATCCCATGGACGCATGGACGACGGCACTTGCTGCTGCATCGATCCGGATACAACCGGATCCATCCGCAAGACCGAGAACCTGCATGCTCGAGCCAAGCGTCCTGCGCCGGGCTTCGCCGACGCTGACCAGCCTGGCGCCCGGAACCGCTGCGCCGTTCGCGGCAGACCTGACGATCAAGCGGGTGAGTCCACGGGACGTGGCCACCACAGATCTTTCGTTCCGAGCCGGGATCGACGGATCTTCGACTGCTGGGCGGATCGCGCGGATCGGCGCCAGGCGGTGTGGTTCATGGCTAATCCAGTCACCACGCCGGCTCAGCACGATCCATGCGATCACAGAAGCGACGACGATGACCAGCAGCCACCAATGAGGTCTTGCCCGTGTCTTTCCGAGGTTCATGGCTGTAAGCGATCGCTCGGACGCATACACAGCTGCTTGTAGAGATTGTCACCTGACGCCCTCAGGGCTGCCCGGCTCGAGAGACCCGAATGCCGACCCGTATATGAACTGCCCCGTGGCCGGCAGGCCGTGAATGCCTCAACATCGCCCGCCCACCGGAACGCCAGCGGCAGCGTCACGCGTTGCTCAGCACTCACACACGTATGCGCTCTGGCCGTTCTGGAGATTCGGCGGGTTGCCTAGCTGAGTACAACTCCCACCGCATGCCGTGTTCGTACAGCTCCAGCCAGTAGCCGCCCCCTGCTCATCTACAGTTACCTTGCCTTGACACTTGACGGCTTGCCCACTGCTGCACTTGCACGACCAGCGCGTCGGCGTGATGTAGTCGATTGTACAGGTATCGCCTGTGCCGCAGTTGTTGCTTGGGCAACCACCCCAGTAGAGCACGATGTTCCCGTCTGGATCCGCGTACGCCGTGACATATGGTGCACAGTCCGCAGCGGGGACTGCTTCAAGAGCGACGGGAACTCTCTCGTTCGCTCCACGCTGAAAGGGCTCCAGCCGCGTACCGAGCTGGTTCGTGGCAATGAGAGCACAGCAAGCAAGCATGTGGAGGAGTACGGTCATTCGTTTGTCCTTGAGGATGCCTGCGACACGCTCGGCACACTCGCTTCTAAGAGTCCCGCTCGTCGAGCCATTCGCCTATTTTTTGTTCTGCACGCGAAATCAGTTTTCCCAAGTCCTGCGAACTCATGCCTTCTTCCTTGGCCACGTCCGCGAGCGTCCCTCGCTTCGTCGCCCGTGCGATGACCGCACTTATCTCCCGTGGGACCAGCCGCGGCCTTACCGAACGCAGCCAGTCCATGATGCCCCTGCGTGTCGGCTCGAAGGGGAGTCCCGGCGGCGCGACGCCTGCAAGCTGATCCGGATCCTGGAAGCTCACGCACAGCTTGCCCCGTCCGTACCGCCGCCCCAAGCGTGCGCGATGCTTGACCACCTGCTGCCACGCGAGATGCACGATCATCGCGACCGGGCTTGAGGGAGGAGGCTTTCCCCCGCGCAGGAATTGCTGCCAGTAATCGATCGCCGCAAGTTGAGCGAGAGCCTCGGCGTCCGCTTGCTGGAGCCGCTCCTTGTGCAGCAGATAGTCGAGTGCGGCCGCCCGGAGGCGCGCGACGACTTCCTCGGGGGGCACATCAGCCTGCATGGCGAAGCCCCAAGGAGAGAGAGAGAGAGAGAGAGAGAGAGCAGCCATCAGGGAATCCTCCCGCTGTGCTGTGCTGTGCACCTCGCCGCGGCGCGACCATCCCTGCCGGGGGACGAGCCTGGAGGCCTGCCGACGCGCGGCCACAATAGCCGCACCGACCGACCCAGCAACTCCCGCTACTCTCATCCCGCATGTCCTCCCGCCTCCTCGTCGGCACCCGCAAGGGCGTGTTCTCGATCACGCGCGACCCGCACGGCAAGTGGACCGTCGCCGGTGTCTCGTTCCTCGGCGTGCCCTGCTCGCTGACCCTGCACGATCCGCGCGATGGCGCGAGCTACGCGGCGCTCGGGCACGGTCACTTCGGCGTCAAGCTGCATCGCTCGCGCGACCAGGGCAAGACCTGGCAGGAGATCGCGGCACCCAAGTATCCACCGAAGCCCGAGGGCCTCGTCGAGCTCGACCCGAACTTCAAGAAGGAGATCCCGTGGAGCACCGAACTGGTCTGGGAGCTCGCGACCGGCGGCAAGGACCAGCCCGGCACGCTGTGGTGCGGCACGATCCCGGGGGGGCTCTTCCGCTCGGACGACCACGGCGACTCGTGGCAGATCATGACCTCGCTCTGGCGGCACCCGGACCGGCCGAAGTGGGCCGGCGGCGGCGCCGAGCTGCCCGGAATCCACTCGGTCGCGGTCGACCCGCGGGACAGCAAGCGCGTCGCGGTCGCGGTCTCCTGCGGCGGCATCTGGCAGACCAAGGACTCCGGCGAGACCTGGCAGATCCGCGCCAAGGGGATGCGCGCCGAGTTCATGCCGAAGGGGATGGAGTACACCGAGCTCGCGCAGGACCCGCACCGGATGGTGCGCTGCGCTGCCGCCCCCGACACGCTCTGGGTGCAGCATCACAACGGCATCTTCGTCACGGACGACGACTGCGCGAATTGGCGCGAGATCACGGGCGTCAAGCCCTCCGTGTTCGGTTTCGGCGTGGTCGTGCACCCGCGCGATCCGAAGATCGCGTGGTTCGTGCCGGCGCAGAAGGACGAGGTGCGGGTGCCGGTCGAGGCCAGGGTCGTGGTCACGCGCACGCGCGATGGCGGCAAGGGCTTCGACGTGCTGACCAAGGGCCTGCCGCAGCACAACGCCTACGACCTGGTCTACCGCCATGCGCTCGACCTCGACGCGAGCGGCGAGCGCCTCGCGTTCGGTTCGACCACCGGGTCGCTGTGGATCAGCGAGAATCAGGGCGATTCGTGGCAGCGCCTCGACGCCAGCCTGCCGCCGATCTACTGCGTGCGCTTCGCGTGATCACTGCGGCGCGAGATCGCGCAGCAACTTGTTGAGCTCGAGCACGCCGGCCTCCTCGGCCGAGATCATCTGCCGGGCATACTCCTCGAGGTAGACGCTCTGCTCGCGGACCAGGGCGAGGAGCTTCTGGTAGAGCTCGACCGCCTTCTGCTCGTGCGCGAGGCTCTCCGCGAGGATGTCGGCCAAGGCATGGCGGTGCGTCTCGTCGAGGCTCGCGATCTTGAGGCTCGGATGGCCGCCGAGGCCGGTCAGGATCTCGCCGGCCTTCTGCGCGTGCAGCAGCGACTCGCTGGCCTGCCCCTTCAGGAAGCCGACCACCGAGAGACGCATCGGGCCGGTGACCATCAACGAGTAGTGCGTGAAGCGGACGACACCCGCGAGCTCGAACTCGACGATCCGGGTCAGTGCGTCGGCGACGGACTTGGTGTCGAGGCCTTTCATGGGAGCGTCGGTTCTACCACCGCAGGCCGCCTGCCGCCGTAGACCATCGCGTAGACCAGCGGCACGAGCACCAGCGTGAACGCGCTCGACACGACCAGGCCGAAGATCAACGCCCAGGCGAGCCCGGAGAACACGGGATCGAGCGTGATCGGCACCGCGGCCAGCAGCGCGGTGCCGGCGGTCAGCAGGATCGGTCGCAGGCGCACGAGCCCGCTCGCGACCACCGCCTCGGCGAGCGGCCGGCCGCGCTTCTCCTCGCCGTGCAGGAACTCGATCAGCAGGATCGAGTTGCGCACCGTGATGCCGGCCAGCGCGATCATCCCGATCATCGCGGTGGCCGTGAAGAAGGTCTGGTCGCGGTAGCCGTCGACCGTGCCGCCGAAGAGGCCGAGCAGCCAGAAGCCGGGCATGATCCCGAGGATCGTGAACGGGATCGCGAGCATCAGGATCAGCGGCAGCACGTAGCTCCTGGTCTCGTGCACGAGCAGCACGTAGATCCCGAAGCACGCGGCGAAGAACGCGAGCCCCAGGTCGCGGAACGCATCGAGCGTGATCTTCCACTCGCCTTCGCCGGTCCACGACAGCTCGATGGTCTCCGGCACCTGCCAGGGGATGCCCGCGCCGTTGCGCACGAAGTTGCGCGCGGCGACCGGCACCGGCGCAGCCTGCGTGCGACCCCGGTCGGCCTGCACGTCGAGGATCACCTCGGCCGGCGCGCGGCCGGCGACCTCGGCAAACACGTAGACGACACGGCGCAGGTTCTTGTGATGGATCGTCGATTCGACGCGCTCGGTATGGAACGCGCCGAGTTCCGCGAGCGCTACGAGCTCGCCGTTCGCGCCGCGCAGAGCGAGCTGGTCGAGGTCGCTGGTCCCGGTGCGCCGCGCGCGCGGCAGGCGCAGCTCGACTGCGAGCGGCGCGAGTTCGCGCGGCGCGTGCAGGGCCGCGACCGCGCGGCCTTGCACGGCATCGTGCAGGCGTGCCGCCGCGGCTCCATCCCCGATCCCGTGCAGTGCGGCCTTCGCGCGATCGAGCACGTAGCGGCTCTGCTGCTGCGGCGCCGGCACGGTGGTGTCGACGTCGACCACGCCGGCTTCCTGCGCCAGGCGGTCGCGCACGGTCAGCGCCGCGCGTTCGAGCGCGGCGTACTCGAGCTGGTCCGCGCCGTAGACCTCGACCGTCAGGGTCGCGAGCACGGGCGGGCCGGGCGGCGCCTCGACGACCTGCAGCACCGCCTGATGGCGCGCGGCGATCGGCTGCAGCTGCCCGCGCAGGCGCAGTGCGATCGCGTGGCTCTGCGCGCTGCGCGCGCGCTTGTCGAGCAGGTTGAGCCGCAGATCCGCCTGGTGCGGCTCCTGGCGCATCTCGTGGTGCCGCACGAGGCCGTTGAAGTCGATCGGCGAGGCCGTGCCGACGTAGCTGGTCACGTCGACGGCTTCGGGCATGCCGCGGATGCTCGCGGCGAGCTCGGCGACTGCAGCCTCGGTGCGCTCGAGGCTCGTGCCCTCGGGCAGATCGACCACGACCTGCAGCTCGTTCTTGTTGTCGTAGGGCAGCATCTTGAGCGGCACGCGCCGGTCGATCGCGAGCCAGCAGGCGCCGGCGAACGCGAGCGCGGTCGCCCCGAGCACCGTCCAGCGCAGGCCGCGCGCGCGCAGCAACAGGCGCATCGTCGCCGCGTAGCCGGCGAGCACGCCGCGCGGTGGCGCCGCGGCGGCCGCGATCCCGGGCGCGTGCCCGCGCAGCATCAGGTTCGACAGCCAGGGCGTGATCGTGAACGCGACCAGGAGGCTCATCAGCATCGCCAGGGGCACGTTGAGCGCCATGGGCGCCATGTACGGTCCCATCATCCCGGTGATGAAGAAGAGCGGCAGGAACGACACGACCACCGCCAGCGTTGCGAGGATCACCGGCGGCCGCACCTCGTTGACCGCGTCGAGCACGGCCTGCAACCGCGACTTGCCGCCCTTGCGCAGGTGCCGGTGGATGTTCTCGACGTCGACGATCGGGTCGTCGACGACGAGACCGAGCGCCAGGATCAATGCGAAGAGCGTGACCCGGTTGATCGAGTAACCGGCCAGCCAGTTGACCAGCAGCGTGAGAGCGAAGGTGATCGGCACCGCGGTCACTACCACGAACCCCTCGCGCCAGCCGAGGCTCAGCGCGATCAGCGCAACCACGATCACGATCGCCACGAAGAGCCCCTCGAGCAGCTCGGTCACCTTGGCGTCCGCCGTGTGGCCATGGTCGCGCGTGACCTGCCAGTGCACCTCCGCCGGCAGCAGTTCCTGCGCGGCGGCGGCGAAGCGCTCCTGCGCCGCCGCGGCGACATGCACGGCGTTGCTGCCCTTGCGCTTGCCGATCGCGAGCGTGACGGCCGCATGGTCGTCCGCCTGCCGCGCGCGAGAGTAGCGCACGTAGCTGGTGCGCTCGGCGTGGCCGTCGCGCACGGTCGCCACCTCGAGCAGGCGCACCGGACGGCCCTGGTGCACGCCGACCACGAG
>CAZSKV010000672.1:0-2504 GCA_964607495.1 uncultured candidatus Brocadiaceae bacterium | reverse complement strand
GAGGCGCGCTTCCTGCCGGGCCGCGAGCGCATGCGCCTCGGCGCGTGCGACGACCGATGGTTCGCTGTCGGCGCTGCGGCGGATCGCGACCTCCTGCAGCGTCTCGCGGCACCAGCGCGCCTGGGACGCGACCGCGAGCTCGAGCTCTGCGAAGGTCCGGCGCTCGGCCGCGGCGAACGGGAGTTCGCGCAGCTGCCCGAGGCGGTCCGCGCAGTGCCGGCTACGCCGGGCGAAGAGCTGACGTGGTTCGTCGTGGATCCAGCCTTCGACGGCCACATCGACCGGTTCCTGGAGCGTGGCCAGGGCGGCAGCGGCCGCCGCGACCCGGTCGAGCGTGCGCTCGGCGCGGGTGCCCTGACGTTGCGGTCCCTGCGCCTGCTCGAGCAGGCCGAGGCCGAGACAGACCAGCAGCGCCGCGGCGCAGGTCCGCGCGCCCGCCTGTGGCTGGCTGGCCAGACGTTGGCGCAGGTAGGCGACGAGCCCGAGGGTCAGCAGCCCGTGGGCGGCACCCGGCACCGGCTCGCCAAGCGCGCTGACGAGCGCGGCAAACGTCGCGGCGAACGTGAGGCTGCGCAGGTGCAGGCCGCCGAAGTGCAGCGCGACGCGGTGTTGCCGGCGCCGTGCGCGACACCACAACCATGCGAAGAGCAGGCAGGCGGGCGCCTCGAGCGGACGGGTCTGCAGGCCGAGGATTCCGAGCGTCGGCGTCGCGAACACCTCGGCGCACGCGGCGATGCCGAGCATCACGGCGGTGGCGGCCACGGTCGGCACGATGCAGTCGCCCGGCTGCAAGGCGTCCGCCTCGTCCGTGCTCAGGGCCCACGAGAACGCGCCGCCGGCCAGCAGCAGCGCGAGGCCCGGCCAGACCCCGGGCATGCCGAGCAGGAGGCCGGTGCCCAGCAGACCCATGGCAACGAGGTGGTCCGGCCGCGAGCGCGTGTCGCGGGTCTGTACGAGCAGCTGCAGTCCGGCCGCCAGCCAGGTACAGCAGGCGATCGCCTCCAGGAGCTCGACATGGTCTGGCACGCTCATCGGGATCACGAGGGGACCGCTCCCCGGCAGGTCTCATCGGCACAACCGGCGTCACGGCCTTGAGCCGGGTTCAGCCGCCCACGGTCCGGAGCACGCGCTCGTAGTCCTCGATCGTGTCGAGGCTGGTCAGGAAGCGCCGCATCGGGTCGAAGGCATCGATGGTTCCTTCGTCGAGGATGCGGCTCCGGACCTGCTCGACGAGGCTCTTCGGACTGCGTTCGCCCTGGGCGAGCAGGCGTTCGACCACCGGCAGCGTCCGCAGCGAGTAGATGGCTGCGAGCGGCTGCAGGATGCCGTCGACCTTGGGGATCACGAGATCATGGTCACCGAGCTGGTTCGCGAGCCAGGAGATCGCCGGTGCGTCGAGGAACGGCATGTCGCAACCCGTGAGCAGCGTGGCATCGCAGTGCCCGACGAGGAAGCGCAGGCCATCGCGCAGACCGAGCAGCGGCCCCTGGTCCGGCGTCGAGTCGTGGATCACCTCGCACTCGACGGGGAGTGGCGGCAGATCCTGAGTCGGTTCCCGCGCGACGACGACGACCGGGTGGGTGCAGAGCAGCAGGGTCTCGACCATCCTCCCCAGCAGCGTGCTGCCGGCGAAGGGCAGCGATTCCTTGGGACGCCCCATCCGGCGGCTCCTGCCGCCGGCGAGGACGATCGAACCGAGAAGCATGCGCGCAGTTTGCCGCTGCGTGCACGCTGACTACAAGCGCCGAGTCGAGTCTGGTTCAGATCTCGATGCGCGCGGCCCGGATCACGCGGCGGCCTTGTCCAGGTTGCGCGGCCCGTACCTCGACCGCTCGCGGTGGGGCCGGCTGCCGCTCCGGCGCGGCGCGGCGCGGTGCGGGTGCGGCTTCGGGCGCGGGCCGCCGCATCGGCACCTGGGCGCGCTGGGGCTGCTGACCCTGCTGGGCGAAGCCGCGTTGCTGCGCGTGCATCCGCAGACGCATCCACAGGGGCTGGAACTGCGCGCGCAGCTGGGCGCCACGCTGCATCGGCATCGGCTGGCGCGCCTGGAAACCCCGGAAGCGGAACTGCTGCCCCCGCATCGGCCCGGGCACCCACTCCCCGCTGCGCCCACCGGCCGGGCCGCGCCGGCCTGGCTGCTTCGCCGCGCCCTTGCGCAACGGCTTGCCGCAATGCGGGCATCGCCTGGCTCCCTGTGCCGCGCGCTCCTGCGGTGCCTTGGCCTTCTGGCGTTCCTGCGGGCGGGGAGCAGGTCCCTCGCGTTCCTGCCGCTCACGGGCAGGGAGTGGACGGTCGACAGGACGTCCCTGGGCAAGGGCCGGGCTGGCGGCGATGCCCAAGAGGACGGTAAAGAGGATCAGGTTTCGCATGTGCGTCTCTCACTCGATTGGAACGGAACTGCCCGCAGGCGGCGTCAGCACGGCCGCGGCGGCAGGCCTGGCCGCGTGCGGCCGGGCCCAGCTCCGTGGGCTTCGTGACGGGTCCTTCTACGATCCCGCCGCGTC
>CAZSKV010000671.1:0-2958 GCA_964607495.1 uncultured candidatus Brocadiaceae bacterium | reverse complement strand
CTCGGGCCCGGCGGCGATCAGGAACACCTTGTGCAGCTCGTCGCTGCGGTCGCCGTGGTCGAGCCCGTTGCGCTGGTTGAGGTCCTTGTCGCGCCCGAACTCCGGCAGCACGAACACCGACGTGCAGTCCTTGAGCGTCGGCTCCTGCTGGATCGCGTCCCACAGCTTGCCGAGCTCCTCGTCGTTGCGCCGGATCACCTCGACGTAGCCATTGAACGACTCGTGCGCGATGTCGTGGTTCTGCAGCGTGATCCCCAGCACGCGCGGCTTGAACACGCGCAGCAGGTTCAGCCCGACGCGGATCGCCTTGGCGTCCGACGCGCCCGGCCCGGTGACGCGCGTGTTCGCGCCCGACAGCTCCTCGAGCAGGAACGACTCGACGCGCCGCATCTGCGCCGGGTCGATCTTCTTGCCGCCCTGCACCGACTCGATCTGGGCCGGGTCGAGCGCCTTGGACAGCAGGTTGAGCGCCTGCCGGTCCTGCGCCGAGTCGGTCTGCGGGCGGCCGAACGCGTCGAGCACCTTCTTGAACTCGACGTTGAAGATGCCGTCGCCGTCGAGCACGTTGGCCGCGTAGCTCTCGCCGTAGTTCGGATGCGACGAGCACGCGAAGAGCCGCCCCTGCGCGCCGCCGGCCGTCGACAGCCAGATGTCGCCGGTCGCGAGCCCGCAGTCCTTGCGCAGGTACTCGAAGAGCGTCGGGTTCGGCCCGCGCTCGTTCTCGCGGATGCCGAGGTACTCGGTGTTGCCGGTGAAGATCGAGAGTGCGGCCCCATAGTGGCCGACGTTCTCGCAGCGCACCTTCGGCACGACGACGCCCTGGCTCGCGATCCGCATCAGGTTGGGCACGTTCTGCGGCGTGCCGATGACCTCCTTGGCGCGGACGCCGCCCGCGAACGCGATCAGCACGACCCTTCTGGTCTTGCCGGCCACGCCCGGAAGCCCGAGGTCCGGGAGCGCGAACACGCCGGCGGCGGCGGCCGAGGACTGGAGGAAGCGCCTGCGGGTGACCATCGGCTGGTTCATCGTGAGGATCGGGGCGTCGGCTTGACGCGAACGGGAGCGCAACCCGGATCCTCCCGGAGTTGCAGGCCCCCGTCCCCAGGGCAGTTCAGAAGCGTACGCCCACGGCCAGGCTGATGCCGTCGAAGCGATCCTCGATCTCGCGGATCCGCAGGATGCCCTGCGTGTCGGACTCGTCCACCAGGAGCTCGCGGTGCACGTAGGCCAGCTCGGCGAAGAAGTTGCCGGCGTGCACGCGCATGCCGAGATCGAAGCCGAACGTGGCGGCGCTGGAGTCGAACTCGTCGATGCCGGCGGCCAGCAGGGGGTCGGTCTCGATCACCGTGGCCCCCGCGCCCAGGCTCAGGTTGGCGAACAGGTTCCACGAGCCGTTGCGCCAGCGCAGCAGCGGCAGGTCCGGTTCGACCGAGCCCCGGAATCCGAACGTGGTCCACTCCACCGAGTTGCTCGAGAGCGACTCCTCCATCTCGAGCACGTTCGCGAAGAAGCCGCCGCGGATCGGCATCGTGAAGCCGCGATCCTCGCCGAGCCGGTAGGCGAAGTAGCCGAAGAGGTCGAAGGCGCCGATCTCGCTCGCGGGCAGCCCCTTGTCGGCGAAGAGATCGTCCCCGGTGTTGGTGAGCTCGAGCCGGAAGCCGCCGCCGAAACCGGAGCGCGAGTAGGCGTCGAAGTTCAGGTGCACCAACGTCGCCTCGACGTCGTCGCTGAGGTTCGAGCCGACGGTCTTGTGCTCGTACTCGCCGGCGGCGAAGCCGATCTTCGCGAAGAAGCGGATCGGTTCGTTCGCGGGCGACGCCACGGCGCCCGCGTTGGGTTGCGCTTCCTGTGCGGAGAGGATCGGGGTGAGCGCGCCCGTGCAGAGGACGAGCGCGACAGCGTGGATGCGATCCGTGCAGGCCATGGGCATGACTCCTCGGGAAGGTGGATGTCGCCTCAACGTGCCTGCAGCTCGATCGTGAGCAGCTGGCTGGCGAAGAGCTCGTTCGGCACGAGGCGGAACGCAGCCGCCTGGGTCTCGATGCGGCCGACCAAGGTGATCGGGATGTCGAGCACGAGCAGGGCTCTGCCGGATGCATCGGCCGGGACCACGACGGGCACGAGCGGGATCACGAACATCTCGCAACCGTAGAACGGGATCGGCACCTGCACGCGCTTCACGCCGAGCACGAACAGGGCCTGCTCGCTGCGGAAGCCCTTGGTCATGGTCAGCGTGGTCCGGTGCACGCTGGTCAGCGTGGTGGCAGCTCCCTGCAGGTCCGGCCCGCAGGAATGGCCGGAACCGTTGAAGCGGATCGTGGTGGACTGGGCGAAGAGAGACGTCGCGGCGAGTGCGGCGGCGAGCAGGAGGCGGGCGCAGTGGGGCATGGGGCAGGGTCAGGTGACGAGGCCGGCAGTTTAGCGGCGGCGGAGGGAGTGGAACCCCGGGCAGGTGGGATCCTGGACCCACTGGGCCAGGTGGCGTCCTGCGTGGTCACGCGAGTCTCACCGCCCAGAGTCGTGTCGTGCATCCATCCGGCAATGCCACGCCCCTGGGCTACAGCCTCCCATACGCGGCAGCGTCACTCGCATCACCCGAGGATGGGACGGTCCGGTCCCGATCGAGCGGGCTGATCGAGCTCGAGCCGGGAATCCGCGAGGAACCGTACCCAGAGCTGCGATGGGTGGTGGAGTCCAACCTGGGCCTCTGGATTCAGGTTGAAGCAGGCACTCGTCGACGGTCGCCGTGAAGAAGCGGCAACCTTGCCACCGCCGGATCACGCCAGCCGTGGACGATCCGCGTGGGACTCCGGCGAGCTTTGCCCTCTCGTGCGACACTTGACCTGCACCTGGCAACCAATCTCCCCGCCGTGTGACGCTGGAGAGTCGAGGAGCTAGAGTCAATGAGCCAAGTAGCCAAGGAGCAACATGGTCGCGTTCTCAGCCTGTAGCCCCCCC
>CAZSKV010000670.1:0-3516 GCA_964607495.1 uncultured candidatus Brocadiaceae bacterium | reverse complement strand
ATCGTCGAGTCGAGGTGCGCGAAGGTCGCCACCGGCGCCGGATCGGTGATGTCGTCGGCAGGCACGTAGACGGCCTGCATCGAGGTGACCGAGCCCTTCTTGGTCGAGGTGATGCGTTCTTGCAGCGCTCCCATCTCGGAGGCCATCGTCGGCTGGTAGCCGACTGCGCTCGGCAGACGGCCGAGGATCGCCGAGACCTCGGAGCCGGCCTGCACGAAACGGAACACGTTGTCGACGAAGAGCAGCACGTCCTTGCCCTCCTCGTCGCGGAAGTACTCGGCCATGGTCAGGCCGGTCAGGCCGACGCGCAGGCGCGCGCCCGGCGGCTCGTTCATCTGGCCGAACACGAGCACCGCATTGTCGAGCACCGACTGCTTCTGGCCGTTGGCGGCCGTGTACTCGGCCTCGGCCATCTCGAGCCAGAGGTCGTTGCCCTCGCGCGTGCGCTCGCCCACGCCGCAGAACACCGAGAAGCCGCCCTTCTCGACCGCGGTCACGCGGATCAGCTCCTGGATCAGCACGGTCTTGCCGACGCCCGCGCCGCCGAAGAGGCCGATCTTGCCGCCCTTCGCGAACGGGCAGAGCAGGTCGACGACCTTGATCCCGGTCTCGAACACCTCAGTGATCGCGAGCTGCTCGTCGAAGGTCGGCGCCCGCTTGTGGATCGGGCTGGTCTTCTTGGCCGCGACCGCCCGCAGCGGCTCCTTGGTGCGCGGGTGCGGGATGCCGACCTCGAGCGGCTTGCCGAGCACGTCGAAGAGGCGGCCCATGGTCTCCGGGCCCACAGGCACCGAGATCGGCGCCCCGGTGTCCACGCACTTCATCCCGCGCACCAGGCCATCGGTGGACGACATCGCCACGCAACGCACGGTCGAGTTGCCGAGCTGTTGCGCGACCTCGAGCGTCAGGTCGATGTGCCGTTCCGGGTCGGCGATCTTGATCGCGCTGTAGATCGCCGGCACGTGCCCTTCGGGGAACGTGATGTCCACGACGGGGCCGAAGACTTGCAGAACCTTTCCATCCACTTGGGTGGCAGTCACGGTCGATACCTCGAATGCTGGGGCAGAATGCGTGGGTTGGAGCGTCGCATCAGGACACCGCCGCAGTGCCGCCGACGATGTCGAGCAGCTCCTTGGTGATGCTCTCCTGGCGAGCGCGGTTGTAGGCCATCTTGAGTTCCTTGGTCATGCGCGTCGCGGCGTCGGTCGCGCCCTTCATCGCCATGCGACGCGCGGCCTGCTCCGAAGTCAGCGACTGCATCATCGCGTCGTAGATCACGCCGGACAGGTAGCGCGGCACGAACCAGCGCAGCACGGTCTCGGGGTCGGGCTCGACCAGGTAGTCGATGCGCGGCCCGTCCTCGGCCAGGAACACCTTGGGGTCGATCGGCAGCATCGTCTCGATCGACGGCTCGAAGCGGCCGGCGGAGACGAAGTGCGTGAAGCACGAGAAGACGGCGTCGATCTTTCCCTCGAGGTAGTCGCCTACGATCGCGTCACGGGCGATCCGCAGCGCGTGCAGGTCGGCCTTCTCGAGCGGCGGGTCGGCGAAGTAGCGCAGCACCTCGTACTTGCGGCGCGTCAGGTAGGAGTAGCCCTTGCGGCCGTACACGTAGAGGACGATCTTCGCTCCCGGATGCTGCGTCTTGAGTTCGTCCTCGAGTTTGTGGAAGCGCGCGAGGATGTTGCTGTTGTAGGCGCCGCAGAGCCCGCGGTCCGAGGTCACGAGGAACACGCCGATGGTCTTGAACTCGCGCGCGGTGAAGATCGCGTGCTCGACGTCCTTCGCGAACGAGCGCATGACCCGGCCCATCAGGCTGCGCAGTTCGTCGATCAACACCCGGTTGCTCTGGGCGCGCGCCTGCACCTTGCGCAGCTTCATCGAGGCGACCATCTCCATCGCCTTGGTGATCTGGCGGATGTTGCCGACCGACTTGATCCGGCCCCGGAGTTCCTTGGCGTTGGCCATCGCTCAGCTCGCGAGGAACGACTTCTTGAACTCCGCGACGGCGGCGTCGAAGGCCTTCTGCACCTCGTCCGTCCACTTCTTCTCGGTGCGCACCTTCGCGAGCAGCTCCGCCTGCTTGGTGCGCAGGTAGTCGAGGTAGGCCTTCTCGAACTCCTGCACCTGCCTGACCGGCACTTCGTCGAGCGCCCCCGAGGTGCCGGCGTACAGGATCGCGATCTGCTCCTCGACCGCGACCGGCGCGTACTGCGGCTGCTTGAGGATCTCGACCAGACGCTGGCCGCGGTTGATCTGCTGCAGGGTGGCCTTGTCGAGGTCGGAGCCGAACTGCGCGAAGGCCGCGAGCTCGCGGAACTGCGCGAGGGCGATGCGCAGGCCGCCGGCGACCTTCTTCATCGCCGGGATCTGGGCCGAACCGCCGACGCGCGACACCGAGATGCCGGCGTTGACCGCCGGGCGCTGTCCGGCGTTGAACAGGTTCGACTCGAGAAAGATCTGCCCGTCCGTGATCGAGATCACGTTGGTCGGGATGTAGGCCGACACGTCGCCTTCCTGGGTCTCGACCACGGGCAGCGCGGTCAGCGAACCGCCGCCCTTCGCGGCCGAGAGCTTGGCCGCGCGCTCGAGCAGGCGGCTGTGCAGGTTGAACACGTCGCCGGGGAACGCTTCGCGGCCGGGCGGGCGGCGCAGCAGCAGCATGACCTGGCGATAGGCCAGCGCCTGCTTGTAGAGGTCGTCATACATGATGACGACGTGCCGGCCCTCGTCGCGCAGCCGCTCGCCCATCGAGGCGCCGGCGTAGCACGACATGAACTGCATCGAGGCCTCGGCCGAAGCCGGGGCCGAGACGACGGTCGTGTAGGCCATCGCGCCGTGCTCCTCGAGCTTCTCCACGACCGACTTCACGGTCGACTGCTTCTGGCCGACCGCGACGTAGATGCAGATCACCGGGTCCTTGTGGTTCGGATCGCCGCCGCCGGTCGACTTCTGGTTGATGATCGTGTCGACGAGCAGCGCGGTCTTGCCGGTCTGGCGATCGCCGATGATGAGCTCGCGTTGGCCGCGGCCGATCGGGATCATCGAGTCGATCGCCTTGATCCCGGTCTGCAGCGCCTCCCGCACCGGCTGCCGCTCGGGCACGGTCGGCGAACGGCCCTCGAGCGGGCGGTAGTCGGATTCCGCGACCTTGATCTCACCCTTGCCGTCGACCGCGCGGCCGAGCGCGTCGACGACACGGCCAGCCAGCGCGAGGCCGGTCGGCACCGAAATGATGCGGCCGGTGGTCTTGACCAGGTCCCCCTCCTTCACGAGCGTGTCGGAGCCGAGCAGCACCGCGCCGACGTTGTCCTCTTCGAGATTGAGCGCCACGCCGAACACGCCGTTGGGGAACTCGATGAGCTCGCTCTTCATGCAGTCGTCGAGGCCGTGCACGCGGGCGACACCGTCGCCGACCTGGAGCACGGTGCCGACGTTCGACTTCTTGGCGCGGGTCTGGAAGCTCTCGATCTCGTCGCGCAGGACGGTCGTCACTTCGGAGGGTTTGAGATCCAT